>JAUIKI010000044.1 GCA_030430875.1 Gammaproteobacteria bacterium
CAAAAAGGACGCAAACGTTTAAGCGCTTAAACCACCTTGTTTGCAACGCTCACTCTGCCTCGCTCGAGCCGGCTGGTTCAGAGCGCAGATTTTAAACGGCTGTTTCAATCAGCCAAAAGTCGTCTACATACCCGACATTTTAGCGTGCTGGTTCACCCAAACACCCTTAATCATCCAAGAATTGGACTTGCTGTCAGCAAAAAATTCACAAAGAGTTCTGTTCAACGCAACCGTATCAAGCGCCTAATCCGCACACACTTCCGACTAAAACAACATGATCTTCCGGCAGTTGACCTACTATTTTTTAGTAAGAAAGGCTCATCATCTCTACAAAATACCGTGATTTATCAAGAACTTGATGAGTTAACACAAAAAATTTCTAGGGCATACCCATAAAAATTACGCTAGAGCTACTGTGAAGCGCATGATCAAGGTATAATGCTCCACCCAATGCATCAACCAGTGAAGACCCATGGATTTCCAACGTTTATTTTTGATTATCGGTATAGTTGCTGTCACTTATTTACTCATTCTTGAATGGAATGGCGATTATGGCCAAGTGACTCCTCCTGTTGCTCAACAGAGCCAGCAGCCAACAACATCGACAGCAGATCCGACCACTGAGTCCAACTCACTACCAACACCCGCCATACCATCAGAAGAAAATGTTAGTAATGTGCCACCTGTTGAACAAGTACCAACAACATCAAGTGAAGTAACCTCTTCTGATAGCCAATTAGTATTCATTGAAACAGATGTATTAAAATTGCAAGTTGACTTAAAAGGTGGTGATATTGTCGGGGTATCATTACCAAAATACCCTATTTCTTTAGAGCATCCAGAAATCCCCTTCACACTAATTGAGCGAAACCAAAGTCGAACCTATGTTTCTCAAAGTGGTTTAATTGGCAAAGATGGACCTGATAATCCAAAAAACAACGCTAAACGACCGATATATCAGTCAACAGCCCAGCACTATAGCTTAGGAGCAGATGAGGATACTCTAGTTGTTAACTTAACCTTAGATGCTGGAAACAACATTTCCGTCACTAAACAACTGATATTTAAACGTGGAGATTATGCGGTTCAACAAGATGTCATCATCAACAATCAATCTTCAAACGACTGGCAGGGGCAATTTTTTGCTGAAATAAAACGCGACAGTAGTGGCGACCCATCATTGTCAGGTGCAGCAAGTTTCAGCACCTATCTAGGCCCAGTATTTCAAACCAATGATGATAAGTATGTCAAAGTAGATTTTGATGACATTGATGATGAAGTGTTTCGAGAGACCGTTAATGGTGGCTGGGTTGCCATGGTGCAACACTATTTTCTCAGCGCCTGGGTCCCAAACCCAAATCAACAACATGTTTATCAAACCCGAAAAAGCGGCAATCATTATTATGCCGGTTTCGTAAGCTCGCCTGTCACCATTAAACCAGAATCGACGGAAACAATTTCAGTGCAATTCTATGCAGGACCTAAAAGCCAAGATCGACTCAAAGAGCTGGCACCAGGCCTAGAATTAACTGTTGATTATGGGGTTTTATGGTTTATTGCCAAACCTTTATTTTGGTTGCTAAACTTCTGTTATGATTTGGTTGGCAACTGGGGTGTTGCCATCATTATGTTAACCCTCCTGGTTAAGCTGGCTTTTTTCAAGCTCTCTGCCAACAGCTATAAATCAATGGCTAACATGCGGCGCTTGCAACCAAAGCTTACACAGCTGCGTGAACGCCATAGTGGTGATCGCCAAAAACAGGCATCTGAAATGATGGCCCTGTATCGCAAAGAAAAAATAAATCCAATGGGAGGCTGCTTGCCCATTGTTGTACAGATGCCTGTTTTCCTTGCGCTGTATTGGGTGTTGCTCGAAAGCGTTGAGCTACGCCAAGCGCCATTTTTCCTTTGGGTTCAGGATCTTGCCATTAAAGACCCCTTCTTTATTTTGCCTCTGCTAATGGGAGGGACAATGTTTTTACAAATGATGCTGAATCCTAGTCCACAGGATCCTATGCAAGCGCGTGTAATGAAAATGATGCCTATTATTTTCACATTTTTGTTTTTGTGGTTCCCAGCAGGTCTAGTCCTTTATTGGCTGGTTAATAATATTCTCTCTATCTCCCAGCAATGGATTATCACGCGATCCATTGAGAAGCAGGCTAAAAAAGCCTAAATTGATTTGTTTAGCAAACACAGCGTCAAAATATGGATGCTGTGTTAAAACCAAACATCTATATTTTCTGAGCAAAAAACAATATGAGACCACTACAATAAAACCAACATGTTAAAAAATTGATTAAATCCTCTCATGCAAGGTCGGTTTTTTATGGGCGATAGCACATTTTTAGATTCTGATACAATTGTTGCCATTGCAACACCTCCTGGTCAAGGAGGAATTGGTGTTATCAGAGTTTCAGGGGGACTCGTTTCAAACATTGCCCAATCACTCCTAGGATTTTCTCCCAAACCACGCTATGCACACTTTGCCGAATTTAAATTAAACAGTGATGTACTGGATCATGGGCTGGCGCTATTTTTTCCAAAACCACATTCATTCACTGGTGAAAACGTATTGGAGTTACAAGGGCATGGCGGCCCAGTGGTATTACACCAACTCATTGAAACAATTATCACGTTTGGTGCAAGACTTGCTAGGCCCGGTGAATTCAGTGAGCGAGCATTTTTAAACGGTAAAATTGACCTGGTTCAGGCTGAAGCGATTGCTGATTTAATTGATAGCAACAGCCAACAAGCAGCGCAATCTGCTGTGAAATCATTAAGCGGTGAGTTTTCTAAAAAAATTCATCGCCTTACTGAAGATATCACTGCATTGCGCACCTTTGTCGAGGCAGCCATTGATTTTCCTGATGAAGACATTGAGTTTTTAGCGGATGAAAAATTACAACAAAAACTCGACAGCGTATTAGCGCAGTTTGAAAAAATTATCACTGATGCTCATCAGGGCAGATTATTACGCGAAGGCATGACAATTGCTCTTGCTGGAAAACCGAATGCCGGCAAATCCAGCCTATTGAATGCATTGTCGGGTCAAACAAGCGCAATTGTGACTGACATTCCTGGCACAACGCGCGACATTGTTCGAGAGCATATTTTGCTCGACGGCTTAGCGGTGCATGTATTAGACACCGCTGGATTACGCGCTAGCCAAGACCCTATTGAGCAAGAAGGCATCCGTCGTGCCGAAACCGCTATTTCGCAAGCTGACCAAATTCTTTTAGTTGTTGATGCAAATGAAACCGACCAAACTGACCCTCATGTTTTGCTGCCAGAGTTCTCACACTTATGGCGACAAAACAAACACCTCACTTTGATTCAAAATAAAATTGATCGGCTAGAAAAAACACCCGCTCTACACCACATAAATTCCATGGCAGTTATTAGACTATCAGCAAAAACTGGCGAAGGTGTTGATATTCTGCGACAACATTTAAAGCAGTGTGTAGGGTATGAAGATCGACGCGAAGATATTTTTATTGCTAGAACCCGCCATCTTAATGCGTTAAAAAAAGCTCAAGACTTTGTCAAACAAGGTGCCCAGCAATTAGCAGACCGACAAGCTGAACTTTTTGCCGAAGATCTACGACTTGCTCAACAGTTTCTTGGTGAAATTACTGGTGAATTCACAGCTGATGACTTGCTTGGTGAAATTTTTTCTACATTTTGTATTGGAAAATAATAACATTTTTAAATTTAATTTAGCTAAAAAATAATCGATCCACATTGATGATAAATACACATTCTTATTTTAAGTTTTTGTTAGTTGGCTACTCGATATTTTCGCTGGAAAATTTCTGCAATGCTCACGCAAATTATTGCAGAAACACAGCCAGACGCTAAATAAGCAATGACCCAATAAATGAAATGTCCAAAAAAACCTTCACTGGGAAACATCGGCGCATACACAAAAGGGATTGGATCGAAACCCAACACAAACACTATGAAACATTCGATAACATAAACCACTAACGTCGCTAAAAATCCAGCACAAGCAGCCGTAAAAACATTCTGGTTAAATCGAATGATTCCTGATGATTTTCTTTGCTGTCTTACACGCAAAAACGCATAAAAAACTCCTGCCATCACCGCAGGAACACCTCCTCCTAAATAACCAATATAATAAACCTCGAAAACCTTAGTCGCATGCGATAAAAAATAATTAAAATCTACAGTCGAATCAAGGCTAACTACTAATAAAACCGAAATCGTGATTGGTAATGTTGGACCAAGCAGTAGAAAATATAACGCCCAAAATAAATAGCGTTTTTGTTGGGGGAAAGTTCCATCATCTCTGCTTGAAGTGGAAAAAGATGCTACATCATTAAGCTCGGTTGGTTTGGTCATTTGGTTTCTATTAATTTGTAGACAGGTTTGCTATCATAAATCTTAATTTAATAGTTTATGTGGTTTTCATGTGCAGTAAAAAAGGAATTTTCTTCACATTAACATCATCAATTTTACTTAGCATGAGACCTTTGCGCTAAAAATATCAAGGTATGTTTCAGACACAATGAAAACTCTAAAAATTATCTCCCTATTGATTGTCTCATTTATAATAACGAGCTGCTCACAAGTAAAAGAAGATATATTCATTGGTTGCTATGCAGAAAAACCAGACGAAGAGCCTATCATCAAAATCATGAAAGAAAATGATGGGTATGCTTTGTATAACTTTGACTACGACAATGAAGATTGGTGGGATAAAGAGGAAGATGTGATATTCAAGGCCACCACAAAAGAAGAAATTTTCAATATTTTTAAATCAAAAACAAACCTCATCAAAGCAAGTATTGTGTTTAAAGAAAATAGTGGTGATGGTGAGCCTGAAATTAAGGCTGGGTGGCTTCATGTCACACCTGGCGATGATTTCTCAGACATAAAAGCAACGAGTGAATACCTTATGTTTCATGCGTTTGGCTTTTTACCATTATATAAAGCGTCTTGTGACTAATTGATAAAAAAAACATTATTCTTTCAATATAATTAGTCGTCCAATTCATTCCAACGAACATATAATTTTTCCAGCTGACTTTGTTTGTTAGCTAATGCTTCCAATACCGGGTCCGTGATTGTCTTTGGTTGCTGAAAAAAATTGTCTTGTGCAATTTGTTGGTTGAGTTGTGAGATTTCTTGCTCTACTTTCTCAATTTGTCCTGGTAGCTGATCAAGCTCATGTTGTAATTTATAGGTTCGTTTCTTTTGAGCAGGCTTATCTTTGAGTGGTTGGACTTTTTCATGCTGAATGGGTAATTCTTTTTTATTGGTTTCTTTTTGTGCCTGATGCTTTCTATAATGGGCAATATCTTTAAACCCACCCACAACATCAATAATTTCATTATTTTCAAACAACCAACACCGCGTGGCAATTTGATCGATAAAATATCGATCATGGCTAACGATTAATACGGTCCCAGAATATTGTTGTAATTTTTCTTCGAGAAGCTCCAGCGTTTCCACGTCCAAATCATTGGTTGGCTCATCGAGAATCAACACATTACTGGGTTGTAAAAATAATTTTGCTAAAAGAATGCGGCTTTGCTCACCACCAGACAGCACTTTAACTTGAGTTCTCGCTTTTTCGGGCGTGAATAAGAAGTCTTGCATATAACCTAAAATGTGTCTTGATTGCCCATTAAAAACAATGTCTTGGCGACCATCGGCCACATTTTCCCAGGCGGTTTTATTAAAATCTAGGCTTGCTCGGTGTTGGTCAAAATATGCAGCATCAATTCGTGAACCTGCTTTTATGCATCCAGAAGTTGGTTTACGTTGTTTTAGTAGCAACTGAATTAATGTTGACTTACCTGAGCCATTAGGCCCAATTAGTGCGATTTTTTCACCGCGCAATACAATATTAGAGAAGTGTTGGAAAATTATTTTTTCACCGAAGACACAAGAAACATCACTTAACTCAAACACCACCTTTCCAGACGCCTCTGCTGTCTGAAGTGCAAGCTTTGCTTTTCCTAAACGCTTGATGGTTGCCTGATTTTCCTCTCGTAATTTTTCTAGCGCTCTCACTCGCCCTTCATTTCTGGTGCGGCGCGCCTTGATACCTTGACGAATCCAAGTTTCTTCAGTTGATAATTTTTTCTGAAACAACTTCTCCTGAGTTTCTTCAGCTTCTAGTTCTTCTTGTTTTCGATTCAGGTATTGTTGATAACTACCTGGATAACTTCGAATCAGGCCACGATCAAGCTCAACAATACGGGTCGCAACCCTATCAATAAACTGACGATCATGACTTATAAATAATAGTGTCAACCTTGAGGTTTGTAAAAAATCTTCCAGCCACTCAATGGCTGCAATATCTAAATGATTCGTTGGCTCATCGAGCAATAATAAATCAGGATTATTGACCAAAGCACGAGCCAATTCAGCTCGCCTTAACCAGCCACCCGACATAACATCAAGTCGTTGGTTTTCTGGCAGACTTAGCTGGGTCAGGATTTTTTTAACCTGCGCCTCGGCATCCCAACCATTTTTTTCATCTAACTGATGTTGAATATCCGACATTTCATTAAGCAGCGTATCACTTAGCTCCTCGCTACTTGCTATGACCGTTAACGCATGAAACCGGTTAATTAAAGCAGAAACCTCGCCCAGTCCTTCTGCAACATAATCAAACACAGACATGTTGCGTTTTTCTGGTGGGCTTTGATTGAGATAGCTCACCTTGAGATTTGGCGTTTTCACAATTTCGCCATCATCTAACGATTGTTGATCATTGATGACCTTAAGCAGAGTTGACTTCCCTTCGCCATTGCGCCCAATTAAACACAAGCGCTCGCCTGGCTCAATACCAAACGATGCATGCTTTAATAAAAATTGTTCGCCAAAATGAAGCTCAGCGTTTTTTAGCTGGATTAGCATAATTTTTCACAGTAGGTAGGTGTTTCACATCTTGTTTTTAGTGTTGAATCAAGAGTCGCATTAATAAGAGACAGCTTTCGCTGACTCTATCCAATCAATAATTGCTTTACTCTTTGATATAGCGGGACAACCCCGCTATTCAAAAATATGCTTCGATTTTGCAAGGGGATTAATGTTTATTGTAAATTAAAGAGATACGCTTTAATACAAGCTGATTTTTCACCAAGACTGGGGTTTATTAATATACTAAATGTTGTTCATAGTTAGCAAATACCGCCGCTATGAGCTTTTTATGGAATTAATCCCAACTCAACGCCCCACCTGTTTGATATTCAGTTACACGGGTTTCGAAAAAGTTTTTTTCTTTACGAAGATCCATGATTTCAGACATCCATGGAAATGGATTTTTCACGCCACCAAACTGCTCAGGCAAACCAAGCTGTGATAAACGTCTATTACAAATAAATTGTAAATATTCTTCCATCATAGCTGCATTCATACCCAAAACGCCTCGAGGCATAGTATCACGGGCATACTCAATTTCCAGCTGAGTACCCTCTAACAGCATTTGAACAACCTCTTCTTTAAAAGCGTCGCTCCACAACTCTGGGTTTTCAATTTTGATCTGATTGATTACGTCAATACCAAAATTCACATGCATCGATTCATCGCGCAAAATATATTGAAACTGTTCAGCTGTGCCTGTCATTTTGTTGCGTCGGCCCATAGACAAAATTTGCGCGAAGCCACAATAAAAGAAAACACCTTCTAACACACAGTAAAACGCAATTAAGTTACGCAGTAAATCTTGATCGCTCTCTGCTGAGCCTGTTTTAAAATCAGAGCGGCCTAAGCTTTGTGTATATTTTAAACCCCACGCTGCTTTTCTAGCTACGCTAGGCACTTCTCGATACATGTTAAAAATTTCACCTTCATCCATACCAAGGGACTCAATACAGTATTGATACGCATGGGTATGAATTGCTTCCTCAAACGCTTGTCGCAATAAATATTGGCGGCACTCTGGGTTTGTGATGTGCTGATAAATCGCCAACACCAAGTTGTTAGCAACCAAAGAATCCGCTGTCGAAAAAAAACCAAGGCTTCGCTTGACAATTGTACGCTCATCATCTGTCAGACCATCTTTACTTTTCCAAATAGCAATATCGGCTGTCATATTAACTTCTTGTGGCATCCAATGGTTTGCGCAGCCATCCAAATATTTTTGCCACGCCCAGTCATACTTAAACGGCACCAGCTGATTAAGATCAGCGCGACAGTTGATCATCCGCTTATCATCAACCTGAACACGTCCCGCACCCATCTCTAACTCTTCTAAGCCAGGAGCCACATCAAGCTCGCTCAATGCTTTTTTTGCTTTCTCAAAAGGGGTTTGAATAGACTTTGATTCAAGCTGTGATTTTGTTTCTTGTGTGCTCTCACCCGCATGAGGGCTGCTTGCTTCATCAACGCCGTGATCGTGATGTTGCGCAAGGTTTGATTGAGGCTTTTCGTCTATTTCGTTCTTTTTGACGGCTTCTTCATTATAAAACTCATCCCAACTT
>JAUIKI010000306.1 GCA_030430875.1 Gammaproteobacteria bacterium
TTAATTGCATCGAGTCTGATTGGTGTTGCGGCACAGCGTCTTGTGCGTTTATTGTGCCCTCAGTGTAAAGAAGCCCATCGGGCTGATCATGGTGAATTATCAGCTTTACTTCAACAAACAATGCAAAATCAGATAATTTATCGAGCAGTTGGTTGTGAAGCCTGTCAGGGTTTGGGCTATAAAGGCCGGATGGGTATTTATGAAATTGCTATGATTGATGAAGAAATAAGGCGAATGATTCATGATAGGGAAAGTGAACAAGCAATTGAGCAATATGTTCGGTCGCAGTCACCAAGTATTCGTCAGGATGGTCGAGATAAAGTGTTAGCAGGTTTGACCAGTTTAGAAGAAGTCTTACGAGTCACACAGGAGGATTGATTTTGGCTGCATTTGCATATCGTGCAATTGATGCGATTGGTCGACAGCAGAAGGGTGTGTTGGAGGCCGACAGTGCTAGGCAAATTCGACAGCAAATTCGTGATAAAGGCTGGGTTCCACTGGATGTTTCTCCTGTGGTTCAAACATCAAGAACAACAGGGAAGCCCACAGCGCAACGTTCAAGCATTAGCACCTTGGATTTAGCATTAATCACTCGACAACTTGCAGTCTTGATTCAATCATCTTTGCCACTTGAAGAAGCGCTGAGGGTTCTTGCTGAGCAAAGTGATAAAGCAAAAATAACCAGCACCTTGTTAGCTGTTCGCGCAAAAATTCTTGAAGGCCATGAGCTGTCTGAAAGTTTAGCAGAGTTTCCGCGCTCATTTCCAATTTTGTATCGATCTACCATTTCTGCAGGGGAGCATACCGGTAATTTAGATAATGTTCTAGAGCAATTAGCTAGTTATTTAGAGTCTCGTTATGAAGCAAAACAAAAAATTCAAGCAGCTTTGTTTTACCCATTTTTTCTCGTGCTGTTTTCCATTGGGATATTAATTTTTTTGTTGTCCTATGTTGTGCCAAAGATTGTTAATATTTTCACTCAAACAGATCAAGAATTGCCATGGATTACGAGTGTTGTTATAAAAACCAGTGATTTTATTGTGTATGATGGTTGGATGCTGTTGTTAGTTTTTATCGGTATTTTTGTTACATTTGTAATGGCCTTGCGCAAACCAAAAACACAGCTTTCTATTCACACAAAATTATTAAGAATATGGTTGTTTGGGAAATTATACAAAGGCATAAGTGTAACGCGTTTTGCAACAACGTTGAGTATTCTTCAAAGCAGTGGGGTGCCGTTGGTAGAAGCATTAAAAATTGCAAATGAAGTGGTCACTAATCAGCGGATAAAAGTAGATTTGGATACAGCTGCATTGCGTGTCAGTGAAGGTAGTAGTTTATTTAAAGCATTGGAGCAAACAAAACATTTCCCTCCTATGATGTTGCATATGATTCGAAGTGGTGAATCCAGTGGTGAGCTCTCTGCTATGCTGGATCGTGCAGCCAAAACACAAGAAATATCATTCTTTTTGAAATATTGAACCATTTTTGCAAGTGTTGTAGTTTTTCCTGTACCATTAACTCCTAACACTAGAAGTGGGAGAGGACTTCCTTCTTTGAGTTCTTCTTTTACTTTCTCTA
>JAUIKI010000045.1 GCA_030430875.1 Gammaproteobacteria bacterium
GTGAAATTCAATCACCTAAAAAATCAAAGCGATTTCGCCGTCGTGAACAAGAAGAACAACCTGTTGTTCAAAAGTCTGATGCTCCACAGGATGTTATTGTCATGACATTGGTCTCTAAAAATAATGGTTTTGAGGGACCGGAATTATTACAAGTAGCAATTGCTTGTGGTTTGCGTTTTGGTGATATGGGAATTTTTCATCGATATGCAAATAAAGAATCTGACGGGAAAGTGTTATTTAGTATGGCTAATGCTGTACAACCAGGAACATTTGACTTGGATTTGATTGAGCAGTTTTCAACACTTGGCATTACGTTTTTTATGACAATGCCTGGACCAAAAGATTTGCTCAATACGTTTAATTTAATGCTTGAGACGGTTAACCATATTGCAAAGAAAATTGATGGCGAATTACTAGATGAGCAGCGTAATCCACTGACTAAGCAAATGTTGGAGCACTATCGTCAGCGTGTTGTTGAATTTGAGCGTCGTCAACTTTCCAAACGTTAGGTGGTAATGAAAAATTTGACAATAGTCAAAGAACTCGCAAGTCTTCGTCAGCAGATTAATGAGCATAATTACCGATATTACCTTCTAGATGACCCTTTAATTAGTGATGCTGAATATGATCGATTAATGCGTCAGCTTGTTGATATTGAAACGACTTATCCTGAATTAATCACAATTGATTCTCCTACACAGCGTATTGGCGCTAAACCTGAACATGGATTTCATGAAGTCAAACATCGTATTCCGATGCTTTCGCTGGAAAATGGTTTTGATGATCAGGAAATATATGATTTTAATGATCGAATTAGCAATCGTCTCGATGTGGATCATGTCATTGAATATTGTTGTGAGCCAAAAATAGACGGTGTGGCAGTAAGCCTTATTTATGAAAAAGGTCAATTAATGCTGGCAGCAACTCGTGGTGATGGCCATGTTGGAGAAGATATTACTCAAAATATTCGTACTATCCCCTCAATACCTTTAGTTTTAATGGGAAGCAATTATCCTGAATTGTTGGAAGTTCGTGGTGAAGTATATATGCCTCAAGCAGGCTTTGATCAATTGAATAATGATGCTAAGGAGAAGGGATTAAAGACTTTTGTGAATCCACGAAATGCCGCGTCAGGTAGTTTGCGACAGTTAGATCCAGCAATCACAGCTACGCGCCCATTGGATTTTTTTTGCTACGGAGTTGGTGATGTTGGTAGTGCAGTTTTACCCGAGAAACATAACGAGATACTCAAGAAAATTAATACTTGGGGGCTTCGAATCAACCGAGAGATTGATGTCTGCAAAGGGGTGGATGCTTGTGTCGAATTCTATCAAAAACTATTGTCAAAAAGAAATAACTTAGGTTATGAAATTGATGGTGCAGTGATTAAAGTCAATCATATTAAATTGCAAAATCAACTGGGTTTTGTGTCGAGATCACCAAGATGGGCCATTGCTTATAAATTTCCCGCACATGAAGAATCCACGAAAGTTTTAGCAATTGAGTTTCAAGTGGGTCGAACGGGTGCGATTACACCTGTTGCTCGGCTTGAACCTGTATTTGTTGGCGGCGTTGTTGTTAGTAATGCCACATTGCACAATATGGATGAAATTGCGCGTCTAGATATTCGGATTGGTGATACGGTTATTTTGCGTCGAGCTGGGGATGTCATTCCAAAAGTTATGAGTGTCCAATTAGAACAACGTCCTGCAAATGCACAAAAAGCCATATTGCCAAAAAAATGTCCAGAGTGTGGTTCTAATGTTGTTAAGTCAGACAATGAAGTGATTGTTCGTTGCATGGCTGGCTTATTCTGTCCGGCACAACGCAAAGAAATGATTAAACATTTTGCTTCACGTCGAGCTATGGATATCGAAGGGTTGGGAGACAAACTGATTGATCAATTGGTTGATAATGAGTTGATTCATCATGTCGATGATTTATATAAACTACAGCATGAATCGTTGTCCTCTTTAGAAAGGATGGGTGAGAAGTCTGCTACAAATTTATTGGGTGCCATTGAAAAAAGTAAGCAAACAACGTTGCCACGGTTTTTATATGCCTTGGGTATTCGTGACGTTGGTGAAGCTACTGCTTTGCAATTGGCAAATCATTTTGGATCATTGGATGCGATAATTGATGGGAATAATGAACTATTAGAAGCTGTGAGTGATGTTGGTCCTGTTGTGGCAGGACATATTCACGCATTTTTTCGTGAGCAGCATAATCTTGATGTGATTAAATCATTGCAAGTTTTAGGAGTGCATTGGCAGAATATTGTCGTTGAATCAGTTGACTCTATATTGTCTGGGAAAACTGTTGTCTTGACTGGAACATTGGTGAAATTTACGCGCGACCACGCCAAAGATATTTTGCAGTCTTATGGTGCAAAAGTTTCAGGATCGATTTCAAAGAAGACTAATTTCTTGATTTATGGTGAGGAGCCTGGATCTAAGTTGGAAAAAGCAAGAAAAATGGGTGTGGCAATGCTTAATGAAAATGAGCTAATTGAGCTTCTCAAACAGTGTGGGTATTCTCATAATGAATAATGAATTTTCTTTGTTAATAGCAGCAATATGTGGTTTTTTATTAGGCTTATTGATTTGGCGAATGCAAATAAATCAATGGAGAAAATCAAATGCAATGGAAAGAAATCAGAGCAGTAGTCAATTACAGGAAAAGACTCAACAAATCGCAATGTTGACTCAAAAAGAGTCGGATTTAGCAGTAGAAAATGTCGAAAACAAACAACGTATCAGTGAGCTTGAAACACTGCTAAGTGAAAGGGAACAACAATTTGCTGAAAAAATAGGTTTGCTGCAAGATGCAAAGCAATCATTGCTTCATGGATTTAAAGAAATTGCGTCGAGTATTTTTGACGAAAAATCATTAAAGCTTAGAGAGACGAATCAAGAAAGTTTACAAACTATTTTACAGCCACTTAATCAGCGTATTCGAGATTTTGAAAAGAAAGTAACAGATACTTATCAAGAAGAGGCACGTGAACGTTTTTCATTGACGAAAGAAATCCAACAGCTAAATTCAATGAATCAACGTTTGAGTGAAGAGGCGACAAATTTAACAAAAGCACTTAAAGGTGAATCAAAACAGCAGGGTATTTGGGGTGAACTGGTGCTAGAGCGTTTACTTGAGCAGTCCGGTCTTGAAAAAGATCGGGAATACCAAGTTCAAGTTAGTCTCAAGCATCCAGAAGGGCAACGATTTCAACCTGATGTGTTAATTAATCTTCCAGATAATCGCCAAATTATTATTGATGCAAAAGTATCACTAACAGCATTTGAGCGCTTCTCATCAAGCGATGATGATGTGGTGAGAGCTGAAAACTTGAAATCACATTTGTTGTCAATTCGAAATCATATTCGCTTGTTGAGTGAAAAACGCTATCAAGAATTGGAAGGCGTGAATTCCTTAGATTTTGTTTTATTATTCATTCCAATTGAACCTGCATTTCAATTAATCATTAAAAGTGATGAAGAAATTATGACAGATGCGTTCATGAAAAAAATCATGTTGGTCGGTCCAAACACCTTGCTTGTTACGTTGAAAACTATTCAACATATTTGGCAAATTGAAAATCAAAGTAAAAATGCCGATGAAATTGCACGTTTGGCAGGGAATATGTATGATAAATTCGTGGCATTTGTTGATGATTTGGAAGAGATTGGTTCGAGACTGGGGTCGACGCAAAAAAGCTATGAACAAGCCTGTAATAAACTGGTCCAAGGACGAGGAAACCTGGTGAAGCGTGCCGAAGACATTAAAAAACTAGGAGCTCGTGTTAATAAAGAGCTACCCATAAATTTAACAAACCAATTACAAAACTGATCGTTTAATTCAAAAAAATAGGATATTGTGAAATCGTATGAACACACAAGCATTACACACTAAAAAAGCGTTTATTTGTGATATGGATGGCGTGATTTATCATGGTAATCGCCTCTTGCCTGGCACATTAGATTTTATTGATTGGTTGCAAAAAGAAGACAAAGCATTTGTTTTTCTCACCAACAGCAGTGAGCGTTCACCTCGTGAGTTGCGCGAAAAATTATTGCGTTTAGGTGTTGATGTTGCAGAAAAACATTTTTATACCAGTGCATTATCAACAGCAGAATTTTTGTCGAAACAATGCCCTGGTGGTAGTGCTTATGTGATTGGTGAAGCAGGCCTTACCAATGCATTGTATGATGCTGGTTTTTCAATGAATGATTCCAACCCTGATTATGTGATTGTTGGAGATACACGCACCTACAGCTATGAGAAATTAGAAAAAGCGGTTCGCTTGGTGCTCAACGGTGCCAAACTAATTGGGACTAATCCAGATTTAACCGGTCCAGGTGAAAAAGGAATTATGCCTGCAACTGGTTCATTGATTGCTCCCATTGAGTTGTCAACTGGCTCCAAAGCTTATTTTATTGGAAAACCCAATCCATTAATGATGAAACATGCCATGGCTCGATTAGGCTGCCACAAAGACGAAACTGCCATTGTTGGTGATCGTATGGATACAGATATCCTTGCGGGAATTGAGGCTGAGCTGACAACCGTTCTGGTTTTGACCGGTGTGACTCATGCAGATGATTTGAAATTGTTTGCCTACCGACCCAATTATGTCCTAGAAAGAGCAAGTGACATCATGAAGGTGTCTGCATGAAACATGTTTCATGTCGTTCATTCATCTGTTTGTTCGTGTTGTGTTCGGTGCAAGCTTATGCAGTTTCATGGGAGGAGAATGCAACAATAGGTGAGCTATTTGAACAAGCTGGCGTCAAAGGAACATTTGTTGCATATGATTCAGTGAAGCAAACGTTTGTTGGCCATGATCAAATGCGTGCAAATAAACAATATATTCCTGCGTCGACCTTCAAAATTCCAAATAGCTTGATAGGCCTTGCAGTTGGTGCTGTGAAAAATGTTGATGAAGTGTTGCCCTATGGAGGTAAGCCGCAGCCATATGAGATGTGGGAACATGACATGAGTTTGCAAAAAGCAATTACAATTTCTAATGTCCCTATTTATCAAGAGCTTGCCCGTCGTGTTGGTTTGGAGCAGATGCAAGAAAATGTGATAAAGCTTTCCTATGGAAATCAATCTATTGGATCGGTGGTGGATAGATTTTGGTTAGATGGTCCGCTAAAAATTAGCGCTATTGAACAAGTGCAATTTCTTACAAGGTTGGCCAAAAAAGAACTTTGCTTGCCAAAAAATATCCAGCAAAGTGTTCAAGAAATCATTCAAATTGATCGTGGTGAAGATTGGGTTTTATACGGAAAGACTGGCTGGGGAAATACGGGAAATTTAGATATTGGATGGTGGGTTGGATGGGTTCAAAAGAGGGATAGGGTATATGCCTTTGCTTTAAATATAGATATAATTGAAGCATCGGATGCAGATAAAAGATTGCAGTTGGGTAAAGCAGCTTTGAGGCTGTTAGGAATGTTGTAAATAGGCTGTTAAATATTAGTAAAATATTTTGGAATGCATCGTTAACAAGGCTTAAATTTGTTGGGCACTGCTTGATTTGATAATTATTTTCTAGGTATTTATCATAATAGGGAAACAACAGTTCATTAAGTGCTCTGATAATTTTGCATATAATATGAATTATAAATCACAACTTAGCTGGTAGGGTTAAGATAAAAAATTGCGAATAGATTTAAAAAATGTGTTAAATTTGTTGTGTCAATTAACGTGAATGGAAGTCAAACAGTCATATACTTAAAACCAATAAAAATATTAGTTGCTAGGATGCATAATTAGGCTATCTTTATTTGCAATGTCGCTTTACTAAAATGAGCATTGTAGCTGGCAATCCTTTGCTAATGTTGTCTTAAATTTTTTGGTTATTGTATGGATTTTGATCCCTTTTTATTATCGCGTATTCAATTTGCTGCTAACATCAGCTTCCATATTTTATTTCCAACTATTTCTATTGGATTGTGTTGGATTCTTCTCTATTTTCGAACCCGTTTCACGTTGAGTGGCAATCAAGATTGGGAGTTTGCCTACTTTTTTTGGGTGAAAATATTTGCTCTAACCTTTGCTTTGGGCGTGGTATCAGGCATCACCATGAGCTTTCAATTTGGCACCAACTGGCCAGGTTTCATGGAAAAAGCTGGAAATGTTGCAGGCCCATTGCTTGGATATGAGGTTCTCACCGCATTTTTTTTAGAAGCCTCTTTTCTCGGCATTATGTTATTTGGAAAAGATCGTGTATCTAACCGAGTGCATTTGATCTCGTCGATATTAGTTGCAGTAGGCACAACATTTTCAGCATTTTGGATTTTGAGTCTGAATTCTTGGATGCAAACACCTGATGGTTATTCAATTGAAAATGGTGTTGTCATGGTTGAAGACTGGTGGGATATTATTTTTAATCCATCCTTTCCTTATCGACTCACCCATATGCTGATTGCATCTCTGCTTACCAGCGCTTTTTTTATTGCAGGTGTGAGTGCCTGGCGTGCAAGGCAAAATGTTGATGGCCCTGCAACATGGAAGGTTATTAAAACAGGTGTCTTTATGGCAGCTGTATTGTCACCGATTCAAATTTTTGTAGGTGATTTGCATGGACTCAATACACTTGAATATCAACCTGCCAAAATTGCTGCTATTGAAGGAATTTGGGAAACAGAGCGTGGCGCTGAGTTGACTTTGTTTGGATTTCCAGACGAAAAATCAGGTAAAACACACTTTAAAATAGCAATTCCTAAAGCGGCTAGTTTTATTTTAACGCATGATTGGGATGGTGAAATAAAGGGACTGAATGAATTTGAAGGTGAGCATCCGCCAGTGGCGATTGTTTTTTGGGCATTTCGAGTCATGGTGGGGATTGGATTTTTGATGTTAATTGTTTCATGGTGGTCTGTTTTTTCAGTGTCGAAAAAATCTAAAAAAGACAATCAATTGATGTTGCGCATATTATCTATCATGACGTTTTCTGGATGGGTTGCTGTTTTGGCTGGATGGTATGTCACGGAAATTGGCAGGCAACCTTGGATTGTCAGTGGGATTTTTTTAACAGAAGATGTTGTTGCAGATCATCCAGCTGGTATGGTGTTAAGCACACTCATTGCCTATTTGGCTGTCTACGGGTTTCTATTAATCTCTTATATTTCAACGCTGCGTTATCTTTCATCAAAACCTGCTCGTTCACTGCTAACGTTGCAACAAAAAGCCCAAGAATCACAAGCTATGCATACACATCCAATCAAAACGGTTGAAGGAGATTCTTGATATGGAAAATTGGCTGCCTCTGTTTTTTGTCAGTGTGATGGGATTTGCTCTGTTGGTTTATGTGATTCTTGATGGTTATGATTTGGGTATTGGTATGCTTTTACCCCTAGCTAAAGATAAAGAAAAAGACCAAATGATTGCGTCAATCGGTCCTTTTTGGGATGCGAATGAAACCTGGATTGTCCTAGGAATTGGCGTGTTATTGATTGCGTTTCCAAAGGCACACAGTCTGATACTCACGTCACTATATTTACCCGTTACACTCATGCTTTTAGGGTTAATCCTGCGAGGTGTTTCCTTCGATTTTAGAGCTAAAGCCAAAACGCAGCATCGAAAGATGTGGAATTATTTGTTTGCGCTGGGTTCATTGGTTGCTGCTACATCACAAGGTTGGATGTTGGGATCTTATGTGATGGGGTTAGAGAAAAATACCACCAGTTTACTGTTTTCATTTGGAATTGCTCTCACGCTGCCAGCACTTTATATCATGCTGGGTTGTGGTTGGTTGTTTATTAAAACTACTGATGAGTTATATCAAAAAACTATTCGTTGGGCTCGTTGGACTCTGTTGCCAATGGGTGCGGGATTATTTTTGATTTCAATTGCAACACCCATTGCCAGTGACATCATTGCTCAAAAGTGATTTTCTCTTCCCGCTGCCATTGGGCTACTTCCCATTCCTTTTACATCATTCATCGCCTTTGCAGTCATTTTCTGGGTGCTTGGGCATAAAACCATCATGAATGCAGGATTTGGCTGGATTGTTTTTGTGTGCATGATTGTGATTTGCATTATGTCTGCTCTTGGGCTCGCTTACAGTATCTATCCGGATATTGTTATTAATAAACTCAGTACCACTTTGTTTGATAGTGTTAAATAGTAAAGAGCTCAATGGCCAATAATAAGCTCCGTTATGTGTGGCCATCCACAGAACATTATTTTCATCTAATTCTAGTGCCAAGATATTAGGTTGGTTAAGTTTATACTTTGACTTATCTAGTGCTAAAACATTGTTCGCAGTACGAGTATTTCTATCAATTTTGTATAGCCCTAACTCTGTTGCAATGAATTCACCATAAGCTGTGCTCTCGTGGTCCCAAATATTGAGCGACTTCACAAGAGTATAAGTATTTGCAAAATCAAAGCTATTGCCTGAAGTAGGGGCAACA
>JAUIKI010000046.1 GCA_030430875.1 Gammaproteobacteria bacterium
ATGGTTGTTGCAAGGATGATGACTGCTGTGCCGACTTAAAACTTGAAGCTAGCTCGAAGTGAACCAGTGAATGCATCCATATCACCGCCTGAGACCACGTCAATACCAGCGCCAATCGAGAACTGGCCAAGGGTTACATCTCCACCCAAGTTAATACCTGCTTGGAAATCACCACCATCATGAGACTCTAAATCCGCTTCGTATGCAGAATCTGTCACCGCATAATGCGTGCTTAACTCTCGCTCTTCTCCAGACACTATCCCTCTTAGGTATGGCTGAACATGCAGCGATACGGTGGAATTGCCGTTTTCAAAAGCTTTCGCTAAGCGTACTCCACCTTCCAACGTGGTTTGACTCACTCGGTCAAAATCAACATCCAACGCTAAATCAGCATACTCTGACGTTGACGTTTCTCTGAAATCATCCACCTGCGCTGAAATGTATTCCAACCCAACATATGGACGGATCTCTGTGTCATTCGACGTGAAGATTAAACCAAACTCACCCCCTAAGCGTAATGCATCACCGTCTGTGTCTTGGTCAAACTGTGCAGACAAGCCTGGACGTAAGTTCGTGTCAGCAATAATCATATCTCGATCACTCTCAAGATTAGCCCAGTGGTAACCTAACGTGCCGCGTGCGTAATATGGAATGTTGTTAATCTCTCCAGTATATTGCACATAACCATCCAAGCCCCAGGTTTGACTGTCTGCATCCATTCGACCTAAGCCCGTTGACGCAGAACCATCGGTGTCAGCATCATGGTTGCCATCCTGATAACTCAACGCAGCACCCACAACAAACTGGTTATTGATCGCATGATCAACACCCAACGTAAAGCTGGTTAAATCTACCTCAAAGTCACCATGCTCTTGCATCGCATCACGGTCAGTACCGACACCGCGTACATCCAACCAACCCTGGGTCTGTTCAGCCGCACAGTTCATGTCAGCATCAACGCAGGTTTCACCCCGTGCATGCAATCGATCACTGATCGCACTCGCCGTGGCTTGGCTTGATGCTAATAACGCTTGATTGTGTATGTCACTCAACGCACCACTGCCTGCTCTGAACTTAGCAAGATACGCCGCACCATCAGCCGTGGTGTCTAGGTTTTTAAGGTAAGCCTCAACACCCATATGACCTATGTGCTCATCAGTGTTTAAGATCACCGTGTTGTAAGCACCCCATGCCGTATCATTGTGGTAATACTTCAAACCAGCCACTGATGCATAATCAATTCGACTAAACACTACATCAACTGTGTCCAGGTTGTCATTTTCATCCAAATTGTCGTAGTCATAGATCAGTGCTTCGCTGATCACCAATGAATTGGTATTCCAGTTTGGGTGAAACGACGCAAACGCAGGGCCATTGATCTCATCAATATTCCCGGCTTCTACAATCGTGTAGGTCTTAGTCTGACCAGCTTCCAATTCCAATTGGTCGTTTAACTCAATCAATACCCGGCCATCTAAAATCGCTAACTGACTGAGGCTTAATCGATCGGATACACCGTCATTGGCACCATCAACCGCAACCGACAATGCACCGTTGGCAAACTGCTGGAATACCACCGCATCAATCGATAACACATTGTAGGCATTTGAGCCAGACACCACTGCAATCGGTAATTCATTGTTGGCAGGATTTGATTCACCCACTTCAAAGCGATCAAATACATTAAACAAGCCTCCTTCAGACGACAAATGCCATTCGCCGCTTTGTACCAGACCTAATTCCATGTTCTCAACCGTCTTGATGTCATGTTCGCCGACAACAACTCCTTCGTCGGTGTAAAACAGATCATTATTACCCGCCTCACCATCAATCCGACCAATCGTCATGCCAGTCACTAGGTTCACTGAATCATTGCCGTCTCCTAGCAAAGTGGCACCCACAACATGACCCGCATTACGAAACGTATCGTCGCTGCTACCAATTGAGCGAATCGCTACTTTATTCACGTTTAAATCCGAATTAATTAACCCCGTCGCTTCGTTGTCAATGCGCACACTGACAGCATTTTCAATGAAGATCGCTTCACTGGTCGCCGTCAATTCCCCAGCATTACTGATGTTGACCCTGTCCATACCAGTGGATCGAATCCCTGCATCGTCTCCCTTGATTTTACCGGTCTCGGTATTGGTCACGGTTAAGACTTCGGCATCAACCAAGTTACTGGTCACCACAATCGCGCCACCCGTGGCTTGATTGTCCGTGCTTTCAATTAAGCCGGCATTGGTAACTGTTGCGCTCAGTGCACCTGAGACCAAGATAGTCTCGCCATCCCCATCATTATCACTGTCGCCAAAGATAGATCCAGTCACCGCATTGTTGAAGTTAACACTATCGACACCGCCAACAAAAACAGCTGTTCCACCGGCTTGAATGGTGCCGGCATTGTTTACGTCCAGACTGTCACCTAAGGTATTGACAATATCAGAGATCACTATAGCGGCAGAATTATTGTTAGCTTGACTCTCAATCAAACCAGTGACTGAATTGTCAATCACCGTGGTTTGTGCATCATTAATCTGAATTGTATCCCCAAAAATATTATTACCATCAACGTTGCCAATGATTTCGCCACTGTTAGCAATCTCCACCTTAGTAATGTCCAAAGCAATAACAGCTAGGCCATTGCTATGAATATCGCCGGCATTAGTCAATTTGAATATATCGTTGGCAGCATCTGCATTAGTGTCATCGACAAAAATAGCAGATTGCGCGTCTGCAAAACCTCGAATGGTTGCACCTGCGGCATTGTTAATCCACAACCCACTGTCAATATTCTCTGCTCGAACACCAAATCCTAAACCACTCAAGTCGGTGTCGCCGGAAATAGTGTCCTGATTGTTGATCACTACTTCAAACTCCACATTGGCAACAGCATCCACATTGCTAATAAATATGCCATTATTGTCACCTAAGATGCTACCGCTGTTATCAATGGTAATGGCTGTCGTCACTGTATCAATGAATATGCCATCATTTACAGCTGTTAAGGTCCCATTGTTGTTGATCTGCACGGTGTCGGCGGTGTTAATATTTATGCCATTATCGCCACCTGAGATGCTACCGCTGTTATCAATGGTAATGGCTGTCGTCACTATATTAATGAATATGCCATTATTTACAGCTGTTAAGGTCCCACTATTGTTGATCTGCACGGTGTCGGCGGTGGCAATTTGTACTGAATCAGCACCAGCTGTGAACGTACCACTGTTGATAATGGAGACCGCACCAACACCAACAGTAGCAACTGCAACTCCAGCTGTCACCGTACCACTGTTATCAAAGTTAAGTGCATTGCTGTTTTGAGTCAAAACACCGTAACCATTGTTATTCGCGATATTGCCTGCATTAATCACTTCGTAGATACCAGCATTGTTATTTAAATCAATCGCAGCGATACCAATAAAAGTAATTGACCCATTATCAGTCACTTCTACGGTGATACCCGGATTATTATCCACAATTCCAGCCACATCCGCATCGTTACACGTGTATTTTTTACTGACATTATCAAACTGACACGCCGCTTCAGCCTGCATCGCACTCATACTCAACACCCATGCGGACACTGCACCTAATAAACTTAATTTTTGTTGCTTGTTCATGAAAAGCTCTCCGTAATGATCATTGTTATCTTTGTAGTTTTAATGCAATGGTCCCAATAAGCTGACAAAGCATACAAATTGTATATCTATTCATCTTTTTTTGCAAAAAAATGAAGCAGTTATGAAGTATTGTTGCAGAATTTACAATAAAATAATTTAATCTTCTGCATTAACTTAATTCAAAAAGCAAATTATGTGCCAGATTGATTAAATCGAAAAAATCCTAATAAAATTAGCAAGCAGAAAATCAATATTGGCCAAGATCCAAATTTGGCATACCATGTTGTTGCAGAACGCCACTGAAACGAACCGATTAACACGCCACGCATAAATTGTGGTAATTGAGAAACAACTTTTCCACGATGATTAATAATAGCAGTGATACCATTATTTGTTGATCTCAAAATATACTTAGCGTTTTCTAAAGCCCGCATTCTAGCCATTTGAAAATGTTGGTGTGGCCCAACTGATTTCCCAAACCATGTGTCATTACTCACCGTTACAATTAATTGTGATTGCTTTGCTTGATTGGCAACAAAATCTGGATAGACAATTTCATAGCAAATAAATGGTGCTACTTTTTTTGCTTTGATAAAAAGAGGTGATTGATTAGATGAACCTTGTGTAAAAGCAGACATAGGCAAATCAAAAAATTGAATAGCACCACGCAGAAGATTTTCTAGTGGAACATATTCACCAAATGGCACTAATTTTTGTTTATGGTAGACGTTGGTTGTATCAGCATATGATAAAACACTATTATAAATCTTATCGTCTGTTCCATTAGTTGCTTCTTGCCAAAAAGGTAAGCCTATTAAAACAGCCGTATTATTCTTGTATGCCTGTCGTTTAAGGTTATTTAGATAGGGTTTAACTTCCACATGCAGTAATGGTAGCGCACTTTCAGGCCAAATAATTAAATCAACTTGGCTCCATAAAGGTTGTGACAATTTTTCATAGGTCGATAATGATAAGCTGACTAACTGTGGATCCCACTTGGTTGATTGTGGAATGTTTCCTTGCACTAAAGCAACTTTTTCAGTTGAAACAGTCTCGCCCCATTCATAATAACTTAAACCAAATCCAATGGACCATAAAATGCTTGGAATCAATAAGTAAGTTTTTTGTTTGGTTGAAAATAATTTATAGAAAGATAGACTGACCAGTAACAACATAAAACTAAGACCATAAACTCCCAGCATCGGCGCCCAATTTTCTAATTCAGAGTCAATTGCAGCGTAGCCTAGATATAGCCATGGAAATCCGGTTAAAAACCATGAGCGCAGCCATTCAAATATAATCCAGACTGCAGAAAAGCTTAACCAATCTGTTGATATTCTCTGAGAAAAAAATCGTTTATAAATATAAAATTGACAGGCAAAAAATAAGCTTAAAATAATCACAAACAAACTTGTTAATATTAGAGCAAGAGGAATTGGTGTAGGACCATATTCATGAATGCTTACGTAGACCCATGAAGCTCCATTACCAAATAAGCCAAGACCAAATGTGCCACCTAAGAAGAATGCTTGATTTGCATTGGCTGCTATTGAAACTAATCTGAAGATACCAATGATTGCTGGGATAACAATTAAAGAGTAATCATAAGGGGCTAAGGCAAACGGAATCAACACACCACAGATTATTGCTAGTCCAAATTTTATCCATCCTGGATTATTCACTTTAGACTTCCATCAAATCATTGTTTTTATTTGCAACAAACGAATACGTCGATTATCAGCATGTAATACTTTATATTGAATACCATCAACTGTAATTGCTTCAAGACGTCGAGGTAGACGACCAAATTTTTGCAAAATCACACCACCTATGGTGTCAAATTCATCATCACTAAATGCAGTATTAAACTGTTCATTAAATTCTTTTAGTGGCGTGATTGCATTGACGTGAAATAGATGACTTTTTATAGGTTTAATGTAGGAGTCATCAGAGTCATAGTCATGTTCATCTTCAATATCACCTACAATTTGCTCTAAAACATCTTCAATGGTTACAAGCCCTGCCACTCCTCCATATTCATCAACAACAATTGCCATATGATTACGAGTATTACGAAATTCTCGTAATAAGATATTTAGCGGTTTACTTTCTGGAATAAATGTTGCTGGTCTCAATACATCTTTAATGACAAAATTTTTCAATGCTTCCTGGCTTAATGCTAATAAATCTTTTGCTAATAATATTCCTAACACATCATCTAGTTTTTCACCAACAACAGGGAATCGTGAATGAGCAGATTCAAGTACTTGTGGTAAAAATGTTTCAGGTTGATCATCGGCATTAATGATAATCATTTGCGATCTTGGAATCATGATTTCGCGAACTTGCATCTCAGAAACTTGCATTGCTCCTTCGATAAGGCTTAACGTCTCAACATCTAAAATGCTTTTACGCTCCAACTCTCTGAGAAGTAAAATCAACTCGTTACGGTCTTTAGGTTCTGTTATAAATAGTCGTGAAATTCGTTTGAGCCAAGAACGCTGCGTTTCACTTGCTGTGTCAGATTCCTCTTGCATGCTGTTTCCTCTATAATGCTAGTAATTCAAAAATTGTGGATCAAAACCTAAACTCTCTAATATATCTTGCTCTTTTTTCTCCATTATATTGGCAGTCTCATCGTCTAGATGATCATATCCGAGCAAATGCAGAGCCCCATGAATGAGGATATGAGCCCAATGAAAATCTATAGGAATGTGGCGATTTTTTGCTTCTTTAGCAATGATAGGCGCACAGATCACTATATCTCCCATCAAACCATGCTGATAATGATCTGGAATATCATAGTCAAATGCTAATACATTGGTTGGACCAAGTTTATTGCGATAACTGGAATTTAGCTGTGCACTTTCCTCTTCATCGACAATGCGAACGGTTATTTCAATAAATAATTTGAATTCATTAAGAATAGGATTTAACCAAATTTGCATTTGTTTCTCTGCTGGAATTCCAGTAGCTTCAGTGACTGTTTGAAAATAAATGATCTGTGTTATTGAATCAGGTTCAGGCATGATATTTATTTGCGATTAGCTTCATGGTGTTGATAGGCTTCAACAATGCGCTGGACCAAAGGGTGTCGAACGACATCTTTTGAATCAAAAAAAGTAAAATGAATTCCATTGATATTTTTAAGGACATTGATCACATCAACTAATCCAGATGGGATGTGTTTTGGTAAATCTATCTGGGTGATATCACCTGTAATCACTGCAGTTGAACCAAAACCAATCCGAGTTAAAAACATCTTCATTTGTTCAATAGTAGTGTTTTGGCTCTCATCAAGAATAATATAGGCATTATTTAAGGTTCGTCCTCGCATATATGCCAATGGTGCAATTTCAATAATGTTTTTTTCAATATATTTTTCAACACGCTCAACGCCCAATAACTCATATAATCCATCATATAATGGCCTAAGATAAGGATCAACTTTTTGATTTAAATCACCAGGTAGAAATCCAAGTTTTTCACCTGCTTCTACGGCTGGACGAACTAAAATAATCCGTTCAACAATATTTCGTTCTAATGCTTGAGCAGCACAAGCGACAGCTAAAAAAGTTTTACCTGTTCCAGCTGGACCTATTCCAAAATTAATATCACATGATTGGATTTTCTGAATATATTGCAGTTGATTCTTTCCGCGCGATTTTACTAATGCATGCTTAGTTTTAATTAATTCTATCGGCATTGCATTATCGCTTATTGAACTTTCTAAGAAATTCCCTGTTGATTCTTGTAATAACAGGTGTAATTTTTCAGGCGTTAGTTGAAAACCTTGCTCAATTTCACTATATAAGTGTTTAATCAAGTTTTCAGCAAGATTAACATGCTTGATGTCACCTTGTATTTGAAATTGATTGCCTCGATTACGGATTTCAACATGCAATCGTTGCTCAATTTGCTTAAGGTGAGCATCAAGCTCACCGCAAAGCACTGCAAGTGATACAGCATTATTTGGCTCTAAATCATGCTGTTTAGTAATCAGTGGGTGTTTTTTTGATGTCACGATAAATGAGATTGATAATCCTATGGTTAATTATAGATTATCTTTAAATTCAAGTAGCTTTTGCTTGAGATCATCGTAAGCAAAAACTGCTGGAAATTGCGGAAATTCTTGTATCACGTTCTCAGGAGCCCTAAATAAAATGCCTGAGTCTGCTTGTGATAGCATAGTTGTATCATTGTATGAGTCTCCTGCCGCCACAATGCGATAATTCAAGCTCTGCAAGGCGATGACTGAAGCACGTTTAGGGTCTTTTTGTCTTAGTTTATAGTTTACAATACGTCCAGATTCATCGGTTATCAGACGATGACAAAGTAATGTTGGCATCGCAAGCTTTTGCATTAAAGGCATTGCAAATTCATAAAAAGTATCTGAGAGAATAATCACTTGAAATTCACTTCTAGCCCAATCAAGAAATGATTTGGCACCTTCCAATGGATGCAATTGATTAATGACGCTTTGAATTTCACTCAAACCTAGCTGATGCTCATCTAAAATGCGTAAACGCTGCTGCATGAGCTGATCATAATCAGGAATATCTCGTGTTGTAGCTTTAAGCGCTGAAATTCCAGTTTGCTCGGCAAAAGCAATCCAAATTTCAGGAACTAACACCCCTTCTAGATCAAGACAAAGAATTTCCATACTTTTCTACTAAATTAAGTCACCTA
>JAUIKI010000047.1 GCA_030430875.1 Gammaproteobacteria bacterium
TTGCAACGCCCACGCTACGTGATGCGTCGGTCACATAAAGGGTTATATCATTTTGATATTGCGGTTGAATTTTCACAGCTGTGTGTGCTTTTGATGTGGTTGCACCGCCAATCAACAATGGAATTTGGAAATTTAATCGCTGCATTTCTTTGGCGACATGCACCATTTCATCTAACGACGGAGTGATAAGTCCACTCAACCCAATAATGTCGACATTTTCTGCTTGAGCCGTCTGTAGGATTTTTTCACAAGACACCATCACACCTAAATCAATCACTTCATAACCATTGCATTGCAACACCACACCCACAATATTTTTACCAATATCGTGTACATCGCCTTTCACTGTTGCTAATAAAATTTTTCCTTTAGATTGCTGCTTTCGAGATTTTCCTGCTTCAATAAACGGAATCAAATGAGCGACAGCTTGTTTCATAACTCGAGCACTCTTGACAACTTGAGGCAAAAACATTTTCCCTTCAGCAAACAAATCACCCACCACATTCATACCATCCATTAATGGCCCTTCAATGACATCTAGCGGATGTTTTGCTTGCAATCGTGCTTCTTCAGTATCATCTAAAATATTGGCAGTAATACCTTTCACTAATGAATGCGCCAAGCGTTCATTAACTGGCAATTGTCGCCACGCCAAGTCTTCAACAACTTTCACTGCACCATCACCATGATATTGACTGGAAATTTCAAGCAATCGTTCAGTTGCATCATCACGACGATTCAACACAACATCTTCAACTCGCTCGCGCAAATCATCAGGAATATCAGCATAAATTGCCAGTTGGCCTGCATTCACAATCCCCATACGTAGTCCTGCTTTAATCGCATGGTAAAGAAAAACTGCATGCATTGCTTCGCGCAGTGGATTATTGCCTCGAAATGAAAATGACATATTACTCACGCCACCCGACGTTAACGCATATGGCAATTCAGATTTAATGTATTGACACGCTTGAATAAAATCAATCGCATAATTGTTATGCTCTTCAATACCGGTTGCAACCGCAAAAATATTGGGATCAAAAATAATATCTTCCGGTGGGAAATTCACTTTATTCACCAAGATCTCATAAGAGCGCTTACAAATAGCGGCTTTTCGCTCAAATGAATCTGCTTGGCCGTCTTCATCAAAAGCCATCACAATCACAGCTGCACCGTATAACAGGCATAATTTTGCTTTTTCGATAAAATCTGCCTCGCCCTCTTTTAGACTAATTGAATTAACAATCGATTTACCTTGCGTGCACCGCAAACCTGTTTCAATAATCTCCCACTTTGATGAGTCGATCATAATCGGAACCCGAGCGATATCAGGCTCAGTCGCAATCAAGTTTAGAAAGACTTGCATTGCATTTTGTGAGTCCAACATACCTTCATCCATATTAATATCGATAACTTGAGCACCTGATTCAACTTGCTGAAGTGCAACTTCAACTGCTGTTTCATAATCTTCTTCTTTGATTAATTTCGCAAAGCGAGCTGATCCCGTGACATTTGTACGCTCTCCTACATTCACAAATAACGATTGATCATCGATAATAAAAGGTTCCAGACCACTTAACCGACAGGCTTTAGAAATCGTAGCAGGTTTACGTGGATTAATAGACGATAATTTCTCAACAATGGCTTCAATGTGTGCAGGCGTAGTTCCGCAACACCCTCCAATAATATTGATAAAGCCACTATCAGCAAATTCAGCGATGGTATTTGCCATCGTTTCAGGCTCTTCATCATAACCACCAAACTCATTCGGCAAACCAGCATTAGGATGTAGACTGGTGAAAACATCAGTTTTTTGTGCGAGTGTTTCAATATACGGTCGCAGCTCTTTTGCACCCAACGCACAGTTCAAGCCAACACTCAATGGTTTGGCATGGGAAACCGAATACCAAAAAGCTTCCGTTGTTTGACCTGATAACGTTCGTCCACTGGCATCGGTGATTGTCCCTGAAATCATAATAGGTATATCAAGCCCTTTTTCAAACAAGTATTGTTTTGCCGCAAAAATAGCGGCTTTGCAATTGAGCGTGTCAAATATTGTTTCAATCATTAAAATATCAACACCCCCATCAATTAAAGCGATGGTTGCTTCTCGATAACTCTGAGCTAGTTCTTGGAATGTGACATTTCGAAAGCTGGGTTCATTAACATCAGGCGACAGTGATGCTGTTCGGTTTGTTGGTCCTAAAATTCCTGCAACAAATCGAGGTTTTTTGGGGTTTTTTTGCGTGAACTCGTCAGCAGCGTTTCTGGCAATTTTTGCTGACATAAAATTAATGTCATAAACTGCTCTAACCAAATCATAATCTGCTTGAGAAATAGCATTTGCATTGAAAGTGTTTGTTTCAATGATATCTGCTCCTGCTGCTAAATAAGCCACATGAATATCACGAATAATCTCAGGCTGAGTCAAGGTCAATAAATCATTATTTCCTTTTAAATCACAATGGAAATCAGCAAATTGTTGACCACGATAGTCTGCTTCTTCCAGAAAATACCCCTGAATCATAGTCCCCATAGCACCATCGAGAAATAAAATACGTTGATTTAAAGCATCTTTTAATAGGTTACTTGTTGTTTGTTTGGTCATGATGTTTCCTGTTTTGAGCCAAGTATTTTAACAGAGAACTGATAAATCGATAACCATATTCAGAAACATAATTGCAACTTGAGAATTTAGCGCTAAAAAATAGCTTAAAATACGTTAAAATGGTTTACATAGACAACTCATAGCTTGTCATTATAATAACGAGCTATTTCATCAAACATTAACTACAATAGATGGAAACATCCTCAAAATTCACAACGGCAAGATGCTATGAAATTACACCAAATTGTAATTGTTGGCGGTGGCGCGGGTGGGCTTGAATTAGCGACTCGGCTTGGCCATAAATTGGGAAAAAAGCAACGTGCTAAAATCATTTTAGTTGATACAAAGCTCACACATATCTGGAAACCTCTGCTACACCAAGTTGCATCAGGGGCACTTAATCCTGCTGAAGATGAGATCAGCTATTTTGCGCACGCGAAAACCCATCATTTTGAATTTCAACTTGGCCACATGAGCGACATCAATCAAAAAAATAAAACAATTAAGCTCGATTCGATTATCGACCCAGAGGGAAAAGTTTGGACTGAGAGTCGTCACATTGCGTATGACACTTTAATTTTAGCTATTGGCAGTGTCTCGCATGATTTTGGTGTCGTTGGCGCTAAAGAGCATGCTTTATTCCTAGATAGCCGCGTTCAAGCAGATCGATTTCATCAAACGTTGATTTATCGTTATTTAAAATTACACTCAGAGGCAGCAGAAACTAAAAAATCGCTTAATATTGCGATTATTGGTGCCGGCGCAACCGGTGTTGAATTAGCAGCTGAACTCATTCGCTCTTCTCAGCAACTAGCTTTCTATGGCCTTGATGATGTGCAATCTGATCAACTTGAAATCACTATCATTGAAGGCGCTAACCAGATTTTACCAGCACTTTCTGAACGAATCAGCCTTGCAGTCAAAAAACATTTAACTAAACTTGGCGTGACGCTACAAACAAATTGTGTCGTCAAAGAGGTTCAGAAAACTCACATCATAACCCAAGATGACACAAAAATTTCGGCAGATATCACTGCTTGGACAGCAGGCGTCAAAGCGCCTGATTTTTTAAGCCGAATTACTGAACTTGAGACTAATAAAATCAATCAGTTAATTGTCAAACCAACCCTACAAACCACTAAAAACTCAGATATTTTTGCGATAGGTGACTGTGCATTCTGCTTGCAAAAAAATGGTAAGCCTGTACCACCCAGAGCACAAGCGGCTCATCAACAAGCATCCATGTTAGTTAAATCCATGCAAAAAAAAGTCAACGGAAAATCTCTTCCCAACTTTCACTACCGTGACTACGGCTCGTTAATTTCTTTGAGTGAATTCAATGTGGTTGGAAACTTGATGAGCAATCTAACACCAAATTTACCCTTAGAAGGAAAGCTTGCAAAAGTTTTTTATGTATCACTCTATCGATTGCATCAAATCTCTCTTCATGGCGTATTCCAAACCATGATTTTAATAATTCGAGATTGGCTTGCTCATCGAACTAAGCCGCGATTAAAATTGCACTAAAAACTGATTTCATCAAATCTAAAAGATAACTGGCTGCAATGAATACGAAATACTATCAACAAACACACATACGAAGTCTAATTCATTGAGACCTTTGAAATAAAAGTCAATGGAAGAAAATGGATACAACAAAAATTATCGCTCAATACTCTCAAAATTCTGAGTTACAGCAAGCAAAATTCCTTTCATACTTAGCGCACCAGATCACTGTTTTTGCTAGAGACACATATGAGGTTGGTGGAAATTCGTCATTAAACCCAGCTCGATTACGAGGAAAAAATGAAATAATACACAGGATAACCGGACAACAATTTGCATTATTATCCAATCGGAGCAGTCGCTACCCTGATGACGTTTTTATAAAAACTATCTTCGAAATAGCCGCTGCATGTAACATTGAAAACGATCTAAATTTAAGCATAACCAGTAGCTTTAATCATTGTGGAAACTGACAGATTAAATGCGCCATAATTTGGGTTGATTTTATTAATGAACACATCTTCCATAAGGAATTTCTGATTAAGATCAACAAACTAAAAAAGCACAACTAAGCAATTACATCATCTAAATCTGCTGTTATTGACTCACGCACATCATCAGCCACATTGATTTCCACTTGATAGTGCTGATGATCAATACCCATCTTGAGACTGTCTCCTTGCTTCAATGCTGAAACCATCATTGATGACAATTCAAAACGTAAGAAATGAACGGTTGATGTTTTTTCACCATCTGCTCGCTCTAAATCTTCATCTGCGATAGCATAAACTCGCACAAAATTATCAACTTGCACCCAAATTTTCTTCTCAATCCCCACTAACTCGTTAACTTTTTTTCGACGCTCATCAATATCAGAATATTCCAGCATAAAAGTGGCTTTCCAATTTCTTCCATCTGGAATTAATGGGTTATACGTATCTAATTCATCTTGTATACCCTGTGATTCAAAAATTTTTTCAATGCGTAACATTTCTTGAATTTGATACTGAATGGTTTTTTTATCCTCAAAACATAATCGAGCATTTTCACCCAGCATGACTTGTCTATGTTTTTTATATTGCATAACATCATCACGAAACTGATGACGAGAGACTGCATAACTTTCTAAGGACAGCAAATCATTGTGCGTTAGTTTTTCCATAACTCGTTCCTCTTAGCCTATAAATCTTACAGTCCATAAGCCATTCTTAGCAATGTCATTGGATGTTCAGCTTTATCAATACTTTTTGAAATTGAGGCAATGTGAGTTGCTGCCATGGGACAGTCACTTGCAAACACGTCTGGATTCAGCTGATCAACTTTGCGTGCCACTGCGCGACCAATTTTCACTGATTTTTCATGCGTTTCTTTACGAACCGCATAGGTGCCATCATGACCTGAACAACGCTCTTGTGCATGCACCTGCGTCTCAGGAATTAGGCTTAAAATATCACGCGTTTTCAAGCCAATATTCTGCACGCGAAGATGACAAGCTACTTGATAACTCACATTACCAAGCCCTTGCTTGAAATCAGTTTTTAACTTGCCTTCTTTATGGTGCAAAAATAAATATTCAAACGGATCATAAAATGCTGCCTTGACTTTCTGAACCTCAGTATCATTTGGAAACATCAACGGTAACTCTTGTTTAAACATTAACACGCAAGAAGGAATGGGTGCTATCAAATCAAACCCTTGATCAATTAATTTTGATAGAACAGGGATATTAGTATCTTTAAATTTTTTAACCGTATCTAAGTCACCTAATTCTAATTTTGGCATACCACAACAGGTTTCTTGTGGAACCAATTTCAACTGAATATCATTGTGCTCAAAAACCCTCAAAAAATCCTCACCTAATTCAGGACTGTTGTAATTTCCATAACACGTTGCAAACAAAGCAATTTTTTTAGCCTTAAATTCGAAAACACCAGGACTTACAATATGATTTTTCAAACGTTTACGCAGTGTTTTATGATGATATGTCGGCAGCTTTGCATCCTGATGCACACCAAAACCTGCAGCTAACACTTTCCGAAATGATTTAGTCTCATTTAACTTATTGACCAACACATTAACCACAGGAATGCTGGCCAATTTGCCAACCGTATTGGTATTTGTCAGAGTTTTATCTCGAAAAGATGTATGATTTTTTTTGAAATTCACTGCTTTTGCACGCAACATCAAATGTGGGAAATCAATATTCCACTCATGTGGTGGTACATAAGGACATTTCGTCATAAAGCACATATCACACAAATAGCACTGATCCACTACTTTTTGGTAATCCTTTTTAGCAACCCCATCAACTTCCAAAGTATCTGACTCATCAATTAAATCAAACAGTGTTGGAAATGACTCACAAAGATTGACGCATCGTCGGCAACCATGACAAACATCAAAAACACGCTCAAGCTCAGCATCCAATGCTGATTGATCGTAAAACTCATCCGTCTCCCATTCAATTGAATGACGTGTTGGAGCTCCTAAGCTTCCTTCTTGTTTAGATTTATCCATAATATTTTACAGCTAAAAAACCAATCTTACCCATCAAGGCTATCTAGAGCCTTTTGAAAACGATTTGCATGACTTCGCTCAGCTTTTGCCAACGTTTCAAACCAATCGGCAATTTCATCAAAGCCTTCATCACGAGCCGTTTTAGCCATCCCGGGATACATATCTGTATATTCATGTGTTTCGCCAGCAACAGCAGCGCGTAAATTATCAGCGGTTGCTCCAATAGGTAAACCAGTTACTGGATCGCCAACTTCTTCTAAATACTCCAAATGACCATGAGCATGCCCTGTCTCACCTTCTGCTGTTGATCGAAAAACTGCTGAAACATCATTATAACCTTCAACATCGGCTTTTGAGGCAAAATACAGATAGCGGCGATTTGCCTGACTCTCGCCTGCAAAAGCATCTTTCAAGTTTCCTTCCGTTTTTGAACCTTTTAAAGTCATAATTCACTCCTGCATAAATAAATTTATTTATCATAAAATAAGTGTAGCAACTATTTAAAAAAATGAGAGCTTTGCGACAAAAATCAATAAAAGAAAAATCAGGAGATTCCCTCTAGAAAACACCAGCACAATCCATTACCATCTAGGCTTGAAATACGTTGTCAACACAATCACATGATAAATACATTAAAAACAGATATCCTCGTAATCGGCGGTGGCCCTGCCGGATCAACCATTGCAACGTTGTTAGCTCAAAAAGGTTGGGAAGTAACATTGATTGATAAAGATCAACACCCACGATTTCATATTGGCGAATCATTATTACCTTTAAATTTAAATATATTTGAAAAACTGGGCTTACTTGAAAAAATTCAGTCTATTAGCATCAAAAAACCTGGAGCAGAATTTGTAGACGATGCGTCGAATCAATCAAAAATCATTTACTTTTCACGTGCACTTGACTGTCAATATCCGCATGCTTTTCAAGTCAAACGTGATGAGTTTGATCAGTTATTATTAGAAAACACCAAAAATCATGGTGTAGAAATCCACGAAAAAACCCATATTAAATCAGTGGATTTTTCCACCAAAAATCAACCTATTGCACACGGAACTGACGCACAAAATAACTCAACATCATGGCAAGCTCGCTACATCATTGATGCTACCGGAAATAAGGCATTGCTCGCCAACCAGTTTAAAATCAAAAAACCACATAAAAAACATCAAAGTGCTGCTATTTTTGCCCACTTTACCGGTGTCCCTCATCGTGCAGGATTAGATGCAGGCAACATTACACTCTATTGGTTTGAATTTGGCTGGTTTTGGGTGATTCCTCTCCCTAACGGTCTCACCAGCGTTGGTGCTGTTTGCTGGCCTGATTATTTAAAATCGCGCAAAAATTCAGTTGAAGATTTCTTTTTTGATACAATTAATCTATGTGATTCACTGAAAAAACGTATGCAAAATGCCAAACTAGCATCAACAGTGAATGTGACTGGTAATTTTTCTTATACAGTTGACTATTTTGGCGGACAGGATTATTTAATGGTTGGTGATGCCTTGGCTTTCATTGACCCGGTATTTTCCAGTGGTGTTTTGCTAGCAATGCATAGCGCTTGCAAAGGTGCAGAACTAGTTGATCAATCATTAAGACAGCCAGAGAAAGCTCGCACACTATTGAAACCTTATGAAAAAGAAATGCGCGCGGGACTCAAGCAGTTTTCTT
>JAUIKI010000048.1 GCA_030430875.1 Gammaproteobacteria bacterium
GTGCATCGCCAGTAAATACTCTATCTTCTACTCGATAGGCTAAATGACACGGAGTATGTCCTGGAGTGTGAATTGCTTGTACCTTACTTTTTCCGAAGTGTAAGAATTGTCCATCAACAAGGCGAACTCCAACACAGCTTGCTTTCGTTGTTTCATGCATAGCCGTTTCACATTGAGTTAATTCTCTTAGCTTACCACTGCCTGTGATATGATCGGCATGAACATGTGTATCCAAAGCATATGTTAATTTTAAAGAAAGTTGTGTCAGCAGTTCTACGTATTGATTGATATTCTCTAAAACAGGATCAATAATAATTGCCTCATGAGTGTTTGTGTCGCCAATTAAATAAGTGTAGGTGAAAGATTCAGGGTCAAGCAGTTGGCGAAAAATCATTTTATGTCTCCTTCTTTTGTTTTCATTATTTGACGAATTTTTTCCTTCAAAGCTTCTTTTGTTATTCCATATTGTGTGGCTTTTTGGATTTCAGTTTCAACAGGCTGTTTATTGGTAATGATTTCGTCTAAAGCAACCATGGTTGCTGCTCGATTAGCTGATGAGCAATGAATGAAAATAGGGTAATTCTCAGGATTGCTTAGCACTGCAGAAAATTTTTCTATTGTTTTTAAATCTAAATTAGCTGGAGTAACAGGAATATTTACATAGTTCATTTTGAGGTTTACAACTACTTCCTTTTCAGGGAAATCTATTTCTTCATCGCTACTTAAATTGAGCACCGTTTTGATTCCTAGCTCTTTTAATGTAAAAAAACTATCTTTAGAAGGTTGTCCTGCCGTATAGAGATCTCCATGAGGTTTTTTCTGTTTATAAACGGGTTGAATATTTTGCATTGTAATTGTTTCAATATCAGTTTGAGCATTTAAAATAGATGCTGAAATAAATGAAAGAATTGATAATATAAAGTTTTTCATAATAGTCTCTTGTGTTTTAGGATAAAATTTTCTGATATTTTTTTTCTGTCAAGTTTTTATAACCACTACAAATTGATCCACATAGGTGGTTAACCACAGGATCTGATATTTGATAGTAAACAGTGGTTCCTTCTTTTCTTGATGTTAATAGCCCAGCAGTTACGAGCAACTGAAGATGCTTAGAAATATTAGCCTGACTGCTTCCAACAGAGTGAACAATTTCAGTTACACAATGTTCTCCTTCGTGAAGATACTTCATGATTTTAAGCCTGGTTGTATCCGACAAAGCTTTAAGAAGTTGAGCAATTTCATTTAATGAAATATCTGTTATTTTCTCGAACATCATTCTAGAACCCCTACATTTTGTAACAATAAAAAAAATCCAATTAACATGACAAAGACAGCAAATCCTTTTTTTAAGTTTTCAGTGCTAACTTGCCGGGCAATTTTCACTCCTATTATCGTAGTGCTTGCAGAAGCTGTCATAAAAATAAGTGTGATTGACCAATGGAAATCAGCAACACCGATATATCCAAAAATTCCTGAGATTGCAGTCAGCCCAATAATAAATAGAGAGGTTCCCATCGCAAGGCGGATAGTCAACCCAGCCCAAGATGATAAGGCAGGTACTATCAAAAAACCTCCTCCTACTCCGACGAGTCCTGTCATTGTGCCAATGCTTAAACCTAAGCCCCCAGTAATCATGGGGTTAAGATGGCATGCATTATTTTTAGAATGTTCAGAGGTTTGTTTCTTAGTTAACATGGAAAATGCTGAGATAATCATAATGACTGCAAATAGAATTAGCTGTTGTGTGCCTGTGACATAAATTGAAAGTTTGGCGCTTATAAAAGTTGCTACAGCCGCAATACTTCCAAACACTAATCCAACTCGATAGCATATAGCTTTTTGTCGTGCTTGCTGAAATGCTCCGATGATTGCAGAGAGTCCTACAATGACTAACGACATAGGGATAGCCGATTTTGGATCTATCTTCAGTCCATAAATGAGAGCGGGTAGAGCTAAGATTGAACCACCGCTCCCAAAAAAACCAAGGAAAAAACCAATCACAGCCCCCATTAATATAATGAGCAGTAATTCCATTAGGTTATTTCAATGAGTGTGTGCAACTTATCTTTCGATTCCATGGCATCTTTTCTAATAGAGTAGCTAAACCACAAAACCCTGTCATTCCTGCTATAAACAAACCTAAAGCCATGGCTCCGGATAAAAGATAGAAGCTAGAGTGGATGAAAAAACCAAACAGAATTCCCGATAAGATAATCAATCCAATAATCATTTGAACCTGACGATTGATTGAAATTCCATGGCCACATTTTTCAACCGGGATCGCCTGTTTTTTGCAGGCCATTAACCCGCCATGAACAACAGTGATATTTTGATACCCTTGATGTGCTAGTTTTTTTGCAGCTATTTGGCTACGATGACCGCTATGACAGATGATAAATATTTCCTGTTCTTTGGGAATGCTTTTAATCTGGCTCTCAATGCTGTCTAAAGGAATATTTATAGAGTTGGATATCCGTTGAGCTGCAAACTCATCTGCTGATCGAACATCTAACACATAACAGGGTTGTTTTTTTAAGTGGCTATAGAATTTTTGAGGGGATATGTTGTTCATGGTTGGCTCCTATCTATTACTATATAGCTAATTAGAGATACTTGTCAAGTTTCATTAATCTTTTTAGCTTCTTCAAGCAATATCCATATAATTTGCATAGTTTTTTCTTAACATGAAGTTGAAGTTAATGTTTTTTAAAAATTTGATCATTTGGAGATTTTATGAAGGTGATAATAAAGATTATTTTCATGTGTTATGTGATGATTGGTAACGTTAATGCGAGCTCATCGTGTGAACCACGCATGAGTTTTTTAGGATTTTCTCAAGATTGGAAGACTGTTTATTGGGAAGAGCAAAAAGCAGGAGAGTGCGTTGAGAATTTTCTAATTCATGCCTATGATATAACGTCAGATTCTCCCTTTTATTTATTTTCGCAGGAAAGGATTGATAAAATCATCGATTTTGATGATGACTTGTTTTCAGAGGAAAATGAAATAGATGATGAGGAGTTAGAGCGTATACGAAAAAAGCATTATGCCAATATGAAGCTAGCGTTGGGAAAAATACTTATTCTTCCCATTGAAGGGCGTTGGATAGATAAGTCTGCTAGCATTACAGGGTCAAAATTGACGGTCAGAAAAAAGTGTGATCAACGTTATGATCCTGATGCTTACCCTAAAAATTGTAACTTCACAATCTCTTGTCAAAATAAACGATGCAACGAACAATTGGTATATCAAGATATGGAGCGTTATTTGTATCCAATGAAAGATGTAAAATCAGTGCATCATAACTCTGAATGTGATGTTGTGGTGTTGATTTCAGAGCATTGCAATAGTACTGATCCACTTTGTCATCCCAATAATGCCATTCAGATTATAAAGCTAACTGGTTGTTAGTTTTTGTTGAGTTTCAATATAAGAGAATGATTTTAAAAGATTTCAATGGTTTTTTTGTGGGGTTCTATGATGAAAATGAATAGCCCTGTGTCGAAACTTATTAGTTTAATGAAATTAACTATCAAAATTTATCCAGCAGATTTTCATCATAAATAAAGCAAAAATGCACTAAAATAAACTTTAGCGCATCAAGTCATTCGATAAATTAGCAACCTTCATCTTGATGATAGGCGTTACACTTTAATTTTCTACATCCTAGAAATGTAAAGCAAGAAATTTAGATATAAATCAATTAAATCAAAAATATAAATCTGTTTATTCATGGTTTATCTTAAGCGACCCCGGCGCCTCTATCACTTTATCTAACTACTGATGACACTAACAATATTATAAAAAATGAATACGACAAAACATCATTGATAACTCAGCAAATTTCAAGTGCTCTTAATATATCAAGTTAATGCTATAATAGCCGGCTTTTGTCTCTATAAATAATTAGCTTAACTTATGCTTCCTTGGTTTCAAGACGGTAAATTCCCCATTTATCTTGCTCCTATGGCAGGTGTGACTGATATTGTATTTCGGACGATTTGCAAAGAGCTTGGTGCGGATGTGATGGTGACAGAGTTTGTGTCAGCTGAGGGTATTATTCGTCGAGATGATCGTACTAGAAAATACACTGAATTTACTGATGAGCAACGTCCGTGTGGTGTACAGCTATTTGGTGCAGATGGTTTGCGCATGGGAGAAGCAGCAAAAAAAATTATTGACTGGAAGCAACCTGATTTTATCGATATAAACTTTGGTTGTCCTGTGAATAAAGTCGTCTCTAAAAATGGTGGTTCTTCGTTGTTAAAAGACTGTCCATTACTTGCCTCTGTTGCCAGTGAAATCCATAAAGCTGTGGGCGATCAAGTGCCGGTCACAGCAAAAATTCGCATTGGCTGGGATGATCAAACCATTAATGCACCCAAGGTGTGTAAAGCGCTAGAAGAAAGCGGTATGCAGGTTATTGCTGTTCATGGTAGAACACGTTCACAACGCTATACAGGTGAGGCAAATTGGGATGTGATTGATGAATGTGCTCGGACGGTTGCTATTCCTGTGGTGGGAAACGGCGATATTACCTGTGGAGAAGACGTTGAACGACGGAAACAACAAACGGCTGTGTCTGGCGTGATGATTGGACGTGCAGCAATGCAAAATCCGTGGGTGTTTCGCGAGGCAAAACATTATCTCACCACGGGTGAACACCTTGATCCAGTGCCCATGACAGAGCGTTGGCAGTTGATTCGCAGGCATTGCGCTTTAGCCATTGAAAGTGGTCGTTATGGAGAAGAGCAATACACCATGATGGCAATGCGCTCACGTTTGATTGCCTACTGTAAAGGCTTTCCCGGTGCTAAGATGTTACGAAAAACATTGTGTGCTTGCACCTCCATTGCTCAACTTGAAGATATTGCTGCGGAATATACAAATCATCATGATCGTGGTGTTTTTGACATAAATTTATAATAGTGTTTATTTGAAAAGCATGTGTGTCATATTAGGTTATACTTAAAAAACAATTGGAAAATTATAGCAATATTTCAAATATTTTAATCATGACTTAATTGAGGTGGTGAAAATGGCAAACATATTAATTACAGGTGGTAATCGTGGTGTTGGTCTTGAGTTAGCACGTAAATTTTCAACACGTGGAGACAATGTGATTGTCACTTGTCGTCAAACAAGTCCTGAGCTGGCAGCTTTATCTGTGCAGGTGATTGAAAATATTGATGTGGCAAGTGATCAATCTGTTCAAGTTTTAGCTGATTTACTTGCAAATGAAAGTTTGGATGTGATTGTTAATAATGCGGGCATTTTGTCTAATGAAACCATTGAAGATCTAAACTTTGATCGGATGCGTCAACAGTTTGATGTGAATACATTAGGTCCACTGCGTGTAACTAAAGCATTATTATCAAGATTAAAAAATGGATCAAAAGTTATTATTATTACCAGTCGAATGGGTTCTTGTGCTGATAATTCATCAGGTGGATTTTATGGTTATCGCATATCAAAAGCTGCTGTTAACATGGCAGGTATTAATTTGTCTCTCGATTTGAAAAAACAAGGTGTCGCTGTTGGTATATTGCATCCTGGCATGGTAGCAACACAGATGACAGGTGGAAATGGTGTGCCAACTTCTCATGCTGCTGAAGGATTGATTGCGCGTATTGATGAGCTGACTTTGGCTGATGCTGGCAAGTTTTGGCATGCAGAAGGCGAAGAATTGCCTTGGTGATCTGAGATTCTTTTCGAAAAAATCCTTGTTCTCTTTCTGATTTTGTAAGGTTTTTTATGTGTGGTTTTAACTTGATTTAGGAAGAGGGCTGTTGCTAATGGTTAAATAGCGACTGAATGCAATTTTTCGATGGACACCTTTCGGGTCTGAAAAAAAAGGGATATGCAATTCAGATTCATGCGAAATGACAATCTTCCATTTAGCTTGATCAAAAAACAAAAAGCTAATTTCATTTGGTTCAATCAGTTCGATTAATTTAAATGTTCCCGTGGAATAAATTGCACTTAATGTTAGTGAATCTAAAATCACCAATGTTTTTGACAGTAGATAAATATGTAAACTTTCTTCATATGGAATATCATCGGTGGTAAATAAAACATAGTAATTATTCCAGCTGAGACATAGCTCTAAAATCACACCATCGATAAAAACATTTGTTGCACTATTTCCTAAATATATTTGACTGGTTATGGATGGTGAATCATCATCTTGTTGAGTAACAGCTTCGATGTTGAAATCTTTGGTTGTTAGTATTTTCATGAGATTGTTTTCATACAATTATTTTTTAATCGAAAAATATATAGTCAACACCAAACGCACCAGCTACCCCTCCAATCAAAGCGCCAGCTGTAACGCAAACTGGCGCTCCCGGTCCGCAAGCCAATCCTGCTGCCGCACCACCTGCAGCTCCACCTAAAATTCCGCCTCCTGCAACTGACGCCTCACGTGTGGCCGCAGCGACTTTGTCTTCTGCAGTGGCAATATTGTGTACAGATATTGCCACTGAAATCACAATAAGCGCTTTGCCTGCGTATGATACCTTTTTCATTAAATATGACCATTTAGGATTTGCTTTGCCGGCAGATTTGACGACTTCAGCATATACTTTGTTTTGCTGGCTGGTAGCTAATTGGTTGAACTCCTTGCCAAATAACTCATGAGATTTTCTACTAAGCATTTCAGCGAGGGTTTTTCCTTCCTTCTTAAGTTTTTCAGCTATTGCTCTACCAATAGGAGTACTCTTTGTTCGCATAATTTCCATGATCGTATTACGCGTCTTATTTGCTTCTTTAGCTGCTTGATGCCAGCTGATTTTTCCTGATAAAACTTGCGCTCTGAGTTTGCTAGCCATTTCAGCAACACTTTTTGTGTAGGCTGCTCTTGCTTTTGTGTCAAGTGTGAATTGGATGCTAATGCTGGTTACATCTGCTCGTAATGCTTTAATAATGCTTTCAAAGTGGTAATCAGATTCAAAGTAATCGTAATCACAAGTTTCATTGATTGGAATCATCGTGGAATTTTGAGTGGAATAACTGTTCAATATGCTTGAGTTAGTATAAATAGCCATGAGTTAGTTCCCTGTGTGATTCGCTGCCATTTGAATGAAAATAATTTTTGAGAAGGCTTATTTTCACGCCATTAATAATTACAAATTATATAATGTTGCTTGCATGTTATGAAAATTGTATGAAGAAATGTGTTTTATTTAAACGGTTAGTGCAGTGATGATTTTAACTTATTTTTCATTCTAAAAAACAAACATTGATGATTTGCCAAATGATTAATGTCTGCTACCATGAGGCTTTTTATGGATGCCAAAAAGGAGATAACTATGTCAATTTATAATCCGGTGAATTGGTTTGAAATTCCAGTTGAAGATTTAGATCGAGCAAAAGGATTTTATGAGTCGGTTTTTAATCTTGAATTAAGTGTCAACCAAATGGGACCTCTGCAAATGGCTTGGTTTCCAATGCAAGAAGGTGCTACAGGAGCAACAGGTACGTTGGTAAAAGGTGATGGCTATCAACCTTCAAACTCTGGAACGCTGGTGTATCTTGCCGTGAATAATATTGAAGAGACTTTAGGGAAAATAGAAAGTTGTGGTGGTAAAGTCTTGATGCCGAAAATGAATATTGGTGAATATGGATTCTACGCGCATTTTGAAGATTGTGAAGGGAATCGAGTTGCTTTGCATGCCATGAGTTGATTTGTATTGTAGACAAATTTTTGTCTATTAACGTGAAAATAATTACTACTAAAAGAGAATAAAAATAATGTTAAAAAAATTTCTGATTTTATTTGTTGTCGTTAGCTGTGTTGCAGGATGTGGTTTGAAAAGAGTCACCCTTAAAGCAGATATGGTTCCTGGGAAACAATTAAATAAACAAGGATTGATGTATGTCGAAAGGTTTTCACCTGACAAGCGTAACCTGCATATTTTGATAGCTGATCAGTTATCATTGATGGGTTATCAATCTGCTTCAGGAGAATCTGGTCAAGCGCCTAAGAATACACAAACAGTTGTAACCTATGTTGATAAGTGGCAATGGGATATTACAAACTATTTAAGAAAAATCACCATAAGTTTCCGAGATTATCCAGCACGCTCTTTGGTGATTCAGGGGGAGTCATCTCGAACGTCACTGGTGCGCAAACCTCCTGTGGAAGTGATCAGAGAAACCCTTGATGAGATGATGCGAAAACACTAACAGATATGTTGCTGGTATTCATCGAATGCTTATCTGTACCAGTTGATCGTGTTTTGTAACTATAGTACTATTTTTTGTAG
>JAUIKI010000049.1 GCA_030430875.1 Gammaproteobacteria bacterium
TTGGTTGCAACTATTGATAGTGCAATAAAAGCAGCCGAGCAGTCACTGCAAAACAGCCATGCTGGCATGATTGATTTATTTGCTCTCACTGAGCAAACTCCTGAAACAGTCATGGACTATTTGCCAGCAAAAAAATGGTCTAAATTTGACAGATTGCAAGCTGAAAAAGAAACTTTGGGTTTGTATTTGACGGGTCATCCCATTGAGCAGTATCAGTCAGAATTAATGTCGGTAATTAGTGCAAAGATTGTTGATCTGAGAGTTGGTAATAAATTACAAACCATAGCAGGCTTTGTCACTCAAAGCAGGATTTTAAAAAATAAGCGAGGTCAGCAAATGGCATTTTTAACCATTGACGATCAAAGTGCACGGATTGATGTTGGTGTGTTTGCTGATGTATACGAACAATATCGTTCATTAATTAGTAAAGATAAACTGTTGATTATCAGTGGTGAGATTGATCAGGATGATTATACGGATTCGTTGAGAATGCGGGTTACTCAAATTCGTGAAATCGACGAAATTCGTCAGAAATCTGCCAAAGAAATTTTGATTGATTGTCTGCAAATGAAAGATTTAAATACTTTTCCAAGCACGCTTGCGATCACGCTAAAAAAACATGCATCTGGCTCATGTCCAATTGTATTGAAAGTCAAACATAATCACATTGTTGGTAAGGTTAAACTAGGTGATCAATGGTTTTATCAGCCATCAGAGAGTTTGTTAAATGATTTGCGTCAATTGTGCGGTGATGATGCCGTTGAAGTGATTTATGATGTTTAGAATTTATTCATGGTTTATCAAAAGATCTAAATTTTTAGATATTTATTGGTTATCGTGAGTTAGATGATATAGTTAACATCGATAAGGATTAATCGGAGCTTTGGAGATGAAGAAAATATTGATTATTTTTGTTATTTTGGTGTTTTCAGCGGTGACTGCTATCCCAATTTTAGAATATGGATTAATGGGATTTTTGAAAAATTCGATTAATAATAGTGGTAGCTTTCAAATTTTCATTGATTTGGTGATTGCTAGTGGGCTAGTCATTATCTGGATGTTCCATGATGCTAAAAAAAATGGTCTTCCAAGAATCCCTTATATTGTTTTTACAGTGATTGCCGGTTCTTTCGGGTCACTTTTTTATTTGCTGCATCGCCAGTTTATTTTGGATAAAAGAGCAGAAAATCACAATTGATAGTGCTAAAGTTAATTTACAGAAACAGTTTTTTATATTGGAATATGCATGAATCCAAATTATTTAGATTTTGAGCAACCAATTGTTGAGATTGAGACACAGATTCGTGAACTTCAATTGGTTGAACAAGCAGGAAAAGCAGCCGCTGAATTAGAAGTCAAACGGTTAATTGATGTGAGATCCGAGCTGATTGAAGAAATATTTTCTTCATTATCGGCATGGCAAATTGCGCAGTTATCTCGACATGCTTTGCGTCCACATACGTTGGATTATATTGAGCGATTTTTCACAGAATTTGACGAGCTGCATGGCGATCGATGCTACGCGGATGACCGGGCACTTATCACGGGTATTGCAAGATTAGATCGCAATCCTGTGGTGGTGATTGGGCATCAAAAAGGGCGTGAGGTCAGTGAAAAAGTTGAGCGAAATTTTGGTATGCCAAAACCTGAAGGTTATCGAAAAGCTTATCGTATCATGCAGTTGGCCGAGCGATTTAAATTGCCCATTATTACATTTATTGATACGCCAGGTGCCTATCCTGGCGTGGGCGCTGAAGAGCGCGGTCAGAGTCAGGCAATTGCGCAGAATTTGGAGTTGATGTCGCACTTAAACGTCCCGGTAATGAGTGTTGTGATTGGGGAAGGTGGTTCAGGTGGTGCGTTGGCTATAGGTGTTAGTGATTATAGCTTTATGCTTCAATACTCAATGTATTCTGTTATTTCTCCAGAAGGTTGTGCATCTATTTTGTGGAAAAAAGCTAACCGAGCTGCTGATGCCGCTGAAGCAATGGCTATTACAGCAGAGCGTTTGAATAGCCTAGGCTTGATTGATGAAATAGTTCCTGAACCATTGGGTGGAGCACATCGAGATATGGATTTAATGGCGGCTACTTTGAAAAAATGTCTAGTAGATAAGCTAGACTGGTTATTAAAATTACCAACAGATGAACTCATTCAACGTCGTGATCATCGCATACGGCATTATGGTCTTTAAATTGGTAGGCGTGTGATAACATCTGATTTTTTGGCTAATTTTTTCAAAAATACACCCTCTGTTCAGCAGTATATTGTCGCTTATAGCGGCGGTGTGGATTCGCATGTGCTTTTGAAAGCAATGGCAGATTATGCGCAGCGACATTCAATTAAGCTAACAGCACTACATGTCAATCACGGTCTAAGTCCTCATTCCAATCAATGGCAGCAACATTGTGAGTCTGTATGTCAGCAATTAGGTGTTCCATTACACGTAGAAAAAATACATGAAACGATAACGAGTGGTATTGAGACTGGTGCCCGTCATGCAAGATATCAGATTTTTGAACGTTATCTTAATCAAGCAACAGCATTATTGCTTGCACATCATCAAGAGGATCAGGCAGAAACGGTATTGTTTCGCCTGTTGCGTGGAACAGGTGTTGCTGGTTTATCAGGGATTCCCAAGATTCGTCAGCATGGTGCTGGTATGATTATGCGGCCATTGCTAGATCTCCCCAAAAAAGCACTGGAAGATTATGCGTCTGAAAAGGCAATTCAATGGGTTGAAGATGAAAGCAATCAATCATTAGGTTTTTCACGTAATTTTTTGCGACATAAGATTTTTCCTGAGCTGAAAAAACGTTGGCCATCGGTTTCGGCACAGTTTTCGAAAACAGCTAAATTGTGTGAAGATGCTCATTGTTTGTTAGAAGATTTGGCCGACATTGATTATAGAACAATGATCATTGATGATGACGTGTTGTGTTTGTTAACGCTGAGTAAATTAAACCAAAATCGTCAGGTAAATGTGCTGAGATATTGGTTCAAACAACTAAAATTACCTGCTTTATCTCATCAAAAACTAACGCAGCTGATACAAACTGTTGTTGATGCGCCATCGGATAAAAATTTGGTATTTCAATATCATGCATTAGGTGAAGTTCACAGGTTTAATCAGCAGTTATATTTTGTCAAAAAATGCCCTGCAATATCAACTGATTTTAATGAGCGATGGGTTGTGTCGATGGTGTTTCAGTCCGAGATATTGGGTGGTTTATCTGCCAAAAAAGTCGTGGGGCGTGGCTTGAGAATTCAAGAGGGTGATGTTGTTGAAGTTAGAGTCAGGCAAGGTGGTGAGCGCTGCAAATTGTTAGGTGATAAACACACTAGATCGTTAAAATATTTATTACAAACCTGGCAGATTCCTCCTTGGCGTAGACAAACTTTGCCTTTGATTTATATCAATAGCCAACTAGCTGGCATTGCTGATTTGGCTGTGGTGGAAAAATTTGCAGCAGGTGCGGATGAAAGGGGTTATGTGATAGCTTGGTCAGCATTTTTTTGAACTGATGCAAAGGTTTTAATATATCACAACAGCTTAATCACAAGAGACCTTATGAATTGAGTCGAAGCCAAAAGATGTAAATAAAATATATTCTGTGGTTGCAGTCTCACCATTAAATTTGTCACCTGGAGTGACTTTCGCAAGGCCATCTCCTTGGGTTTTTTCATTTGTTACAAAAAAAATACTGGCTTTAATGAGGTTTGTTTCTGATTGAAGAAAATCAGGTAGTTCTTTTGATGGTGCGGCTTTTAAATAAAGCTCGCATCTTCCTCTTTTTTGTACCACGTTTTATTTGAGGCATTATGTGTATAAATCGCATATCTATTACCTTCTTCCATGATTTTAAAGAATAATTCCCCTTTTTCTTTTTTTGTATAACACCCAATAAAAATATCTTCATTCGCTTTAACGCCAACACTTGAGCAGCTAATCAGCATCAATGATAGAATAAATAAAGCGGTTTTTTTTAGCGTTTGCATAGGGTCTTCAGGGTTTTATCGCTGAATAATGGATTTTTTTGTAATTCTGGTATGGCAGTTAACTATTTTTTATCGTTATACTGTATTACAAACGTTTTTGTTTGCAACTTGAGTGACTTTAGTTGAATTTAAATTCTCATTTATGATCAATGAGTGCAACCCATATATAAAGTCGTATTTTTTATGTAGGCATCAGGTACAACTTTTTTATATTGATTCAGTAGATTATTTTCTTCGTGTGCTGCTGAGATGCCACCAATAATGATGTAATAATCTTTAGTAAATCCAGAGTAGAAACTTGATCTTTCTATGCTGATGCAATTAGGCATATTTGGTCCACATGAATTGTCACGTCTACCAAAATAATAGGATTCCCATGGTTCGGAGCCTTCTGTTTTTTTAAAAACCAACCCTTTTTTTGAGTCAAATATCATGCCGCGATCAGAGAATGGAATCGATGATTGTTGACTGATTTCTTTGGCTTGAACGACAGCTTGGTTAAAATCTTTAAAGCTGCCTAAAATAATCACTCGACGTAATGCTGTATAACTTGATTCTATATCAGTTTTCGATTTTGGTTTTATTTTTTTAATTTTGATGTTATCAAAGTGCTGCTTTGCTTGCGATACTGCAAAGCTAGTTTCGGGGTCGGAGATATCACCACCGACATATGATGTGACCCAATAGCTATTATTGTTTTGAAAAATCGACACACGAAAACCCACAGGCAAAAGATCGGATATATCTATGTCATTTTCTTTCTCAGTCGAATTAGAAATGAATCGATAGCTGTCGAGATTATAAATATCCAATGACATGTCGTGTTGCAATTTGGCGCTCACTTCTTTAGCAAGTTCAATGGCTTCCTCTTGGTTAGTTGCTTCTTTCACAACGACAGCCGTCAAAAAATTGTCTGCGTAAGAAAAAGATGCTTGAACAAATGAAATAATGAAAATCATCAAAGGGACAGGTCGAATTATCTTTAATCGCATAGTGTGAATCTCATGGTTGTCGTTTTTATGGTTATCCTAAATTAGCCCTTAAATTAGATTGCTTATGTGAGTAAACGTTCCTGTCCAGACTTTAAGCATACCCAAAAACCTTTTTCGTGCTGAAATTGGTTGTCGAAACAGCCAATTTCAGCTGTCAACATTTGCAATATTCAATGTAAAATTCCCAGCAAGCTTTGTTTGTGCATTAATCGGTAATCTGGTAATCTGTGACCCCATCTTGAGTACTGTTTTCTCAGCTTAAATTAACATTATTTTTCATATGATTCGGTATATTTTCGTCACAGGTGGTGTGGTTTCTTCGCTTGGCAAAGGCATCGCGGCAGCATCGCTGGGTGCCATTCTTGAGGCGCGAGGTTTGCGAGTAACGCTTTTGAAGCTCGACCCTTACATTAATATTGATCCAGGGACTATGAGTCCTTTTCAGCATGGTGAAGTGTTTGTCACTGAAGATGGCGCTGAAACAGATTTGGATTTGGGGCATTACGAGCGGTTTGTTCACGCTAAAATGAACAAAAAGAATAATTTCACAACGGGTAGTGTGTATGCCGAAGTGCTTAGAAAAGAGCGCAAAGGAGATTATTTGGGTGGCACTGTACAAGTTATCCCTCATGTTACTGATGAGATAAAACAACGTATTGTCGCAGGTGCTGGCGATGCAGATGTCGCTTTGGTTGAGATTGGCGGTACAGTCGGTGATATTGAATCTCAGCCATTTTTAGAAGCTATTCGCCAAATGCGACAAGAGCTTGGTTCGCAACGAGCACTCTTTATGCATTTAACTTGGGTGCCTTATATTGCAGCAGCCGGCGAAACAAAGACAAAACCAACACAGCATTCAGTCAAAGAGCTGCGTTCAATTGGTTTGCAGCCAGATGTATTATTGTGTCGATGTGATCATGAAATTCCCAAAGAATCCCGTCGAAAAATCGCGCTTTTTACCAATGTTGATGAAAAAGCAGTAATTCCTTTACCCGATACAGACTCAATTTATCGTATTCCGCAGATGTTAAACCAACAAGGTTTGGATGATATTGTTGTCGATCAATTCAATTTAACGTGTGATGCGGCGGATTTGTCGGATTGGAATAAAGTCGTTAATGCTCAGCAGCAACTTGATCAAGACGTTGTCATTGCTATGGTTGGCAAATATATGGAGCTTCGCGATGCATATAAATCATTGATTGAAGCGGTGCAGCATGCCGGAATTCACACTGGAACACGTGTTAGGATTGAATATGTTGATTCTGAAAAAATAGAAACCGAGGGCTTGGATATTTTAGCTAAAATGGACGCAATTTTGGTGCCAGGCGGGTTTGGTCAGCGTGGCGTGGAAGGGAAAATTCAGGCAATTCAATATGCGCGTGAGCGAAAAATTCCTTATTTAGGTATATGTTTGGGCATGCAGCTAGCTGTTGTTGAATTTGCTCGACATGTTCTTGGCTTGGTTGATGCGCATAGCAGTGAATTTACCAAACAAACACAAGCCCCGGTGATTGGGTTGATCACAGAATGGGTCGATTCAACCGGAGAACTTGAAAAGCGCGATGAGGCATCCTCTTTGGGGGGGACGATGCGACTGGGTGGACAAGAGTGCTTATTGAAAGATAATTCACGAGCACACACCATTTACCAACAATCAACAATTATTGAGCGACATCGGCACCGCTATGAAGTGAATGAACATTACATTGACCCATTGGAAAAAGGTGGCTTGAGCATTTCTGGTCGTTCATCAGATGATAATTTGGTGGAGATGGTTGAAATTGCTGACCATCCGTGGTTTCTTGCGTGTCAATTTCATCCTGAGTTTACGTCGACACCGCGAGACGGGCACCCTTTGTTCACGGCTTTTATCCAAGCAGCGTGTCAATATAAAAAGAGCATCAAATCATGAAACTTTGTGGCTTTGAGGTAGGGCTTAACCAGCCGTTTTTTTTAATAGCAGGTCCCTGTGTCATTGAAAGTGAGCAACTTGCTATTGATACAGCTGGGCAGCTAAAGGAAATCACAAATGCATTAAATATCCCCTTTATTTACAAATCATCCTTTGACAAAGCCAATCGGTCATCCGTTGATAGCTTTCGTGGTTTGGGCGTTGAAAAGGGGTTGGCAATCTTAGAAAAAGTTAAAAAGACGTTTAATGTGCCTGTGTTAACTGATGTTCATGAAGATACACCATTGGACGAAGTGGCAAGCGTGGTGTCTGTGTTGCAAACTCCCGCCTTTTTGTGTCGCCAAACTAATTTTATTCAATCAGTTTGTCGCCAAGGGTTGCCGGTGAACATTAAAAAAGGCCAATTTTTAGCACCGTGGGATATGCAGCAGGTGGTGAATAAAGCGAAAGCGACAGATAATCAAAATATTATGGTTTGTGAGCGTGGAGCATCGTTTGGGTATAATAATTTAGTGTCTGATATGCGATCACTGGTCATTATGCGTGACACAAACTGCCCGGTTGTTTTTGATGCGACTCATTCTGTGCAGTTACCAGGTGGAAAAGGCAATGTTTCAGATGGGCAGCGCGAATTTGTGCCAGCGCTTGCCAAAGCAGCGATTGCCGTCGGTGTGGCAGGTGTTTTTATGGAAACCCACCCAGATCCAGACAAGGCGTTGAGTGATGGCCCGAATGCATGGCCTCTGGGGCAGATGCAGTCATTATTAGAGCAATTAAAGCAGTTGGATGATTTGGTGAAACAACAAGACCAGCTGAGTTAGTGTGTCATTTCTGCCGATCTTTACCATACTAGAATAAAAATTATACATTTATTGATTTTTTTTTAGTACAATTGGTTTCCTTATAGTGAATCACTTTTAATTTGAGAGGTAATAATAAATGAAATGCAAAACATGGTTTTTATCAGTTGGTGTAATCGGTTGTTTGGTGTCAATGCATGTGTCTGCTGATCGTGATAACGATCAATGTTTACAAGAATATCAATCAAAGTGTGATAATATTGCACCAGAAGTGATGTATATATGTTTAGAGAACGCTGAGAAAATTTGTAAAGAGAAGAGTTCTGGTTCTGATAATACTACACATTAATCAATAATCATTTACAAAGTGAAAATTGCACAATTCAGTGTGATTTTGCTTAAAATGTACAAGTCAAAACAACCTATAATCTGCTTTCTACAAACTGCCATCTGTATCCAGCTTTCAACGTCAGATGTGGGTGGCAGTCATAAATCATCTGCAACATCTTTGATCGTCTATAAATACCGTTGCTAGAGTGAAA
>JAUIKI010000050.1 GCA_030430875.1 Gammaproteobacteria bacterium
AAAATTCTGGCTCATCCTCAAACACCAACCACTCAACAAAAACCACCTAAAAACAGAACGTCACCAAACAAAGCAGAACCGATGGTCTCTTGTGTGATCTGCCAAATTCACCTGCCAAAATCGCAAGCAGTTTTTACCCATAATCAATGGTATTGTTCTACCGAACACGCTAAGCAATCGGCATAACAGCTGTCTCTTTTCATTAACTAACAAACGCGTCAAATGAATACGGACCTGAATTGATAATGGGCGTTCGGTTCAACAAAATATCCGCCATTAGCCGAGCAGAGCCTGGCGCTAACAACAAACCATTACGATAATGGCCCGCATTAACATAAAGCCCTTCAATCTCAGGAATTTGACTAATTATTGGCACTCCTGATGGTGATCCTGGACGCAATCCTGACCATTGCCGAATGGGCTTAAATGCACTCAAGCCAGGGATAGCTTGATAAAGCGAACCTAAAATACGATCTTCTGCTTGCTTAGTTATTGTTTTACTTAAACCAACAGATTCGACGGTGCTTCCTGCCAACAGATGACCATCTCGGCGCGGTATTAAATAAAATCCTTGGTAGTTTACAATATGTTGAATAAATCCCGGCTCTGCTTTTAATAAAACCATCTCGCCTTTAATTGGTTGAATCAAACGTTCCAATCCAAACTTTGCCAATAGCTGACCTGTCCATGCCCCCGCGCAGGCAATCACAGAGTCAGCCTTAATTTCAGCTTGGTTGATTTTGACACCTGACACACGACCTTTATCAATTAATATTGATTCACATGCCGTATTTTCTAAAATAGAAACTCGCTTATTTTGCAACAGTGCATTGATCAATGCTTTTAAAAAAAACGGATTGCGTAACTGGGAAATCTCAGGAAAAAGAATCGCTTGATTGCACTTATTTGAGACAATGGGTAATATTTTTTTTAAGTTATCTTCATCTATTATTTCATATGATTTTTGATGATGCTTTGCCCATGCTACAAGCTCGTGCAATGATTCATCCAAATAAAGCATACCTGATTGAATAAACTCAGAATCTATATCCGTCACATTTTGCAAGTCAGTAATAAGTTTTGGGTAATATTGTTGTGACCACCGTGCTAAAACATGAATAGCATCAGGATATTTCCAAGGCTGCAGCGCACCAAGAATGCCACCACCAGCCCAAGATGACTCTTTGCCAACTTGCTGACGCTCAACAATTAACACTTTTATGCCAGCATTGGCTAACTCAAGCGCCGTTAGTAGGCCTATTACTCCGCCTCCTATGACAATACAATCTTGATCGAAGGCTTTATTAACAACTTTCATAACATTTCTGATAGAAAATTACGATTTCTCCCACAGACTTCACTGCGCAAAGGAATAATAATGGGAAAGCTTCAAGCAGGGAAGCAAAGAATACAACGGAACAAACCAACCCATTTGGATAATGATTGTGAAGCGGTTGCAACAAAAGTCAATGGCCTCACCGTAGATAAATCCATCAAAAAATCACAATCAAAGATTTATGTCATTCAACAGCACAAATCACACTATTTGCGGTTTTACATTAATTGAACTGCTGGTAACATCCTTATTGTTGAGCCTACTCTACATCATGGGTTCATCCGCATTTGTTGCTGGCTATCGCAGTTCAACAACACAAAATCTGGTTCATCAACTTTCATTGCATCTAAGACATGCTCGTAATCAAGCAATTATCATGCGGACCACGACCACAGTCTGCCATTCAATGTCAGGGAAATATTGTGATGGTGATTGGACAAATGGCATTTTAGGTTTTAGCGACCATAATAAAAACTATCAACAAGACGAGCACGACAAAAAACTATTCTATTATAAGATGAAAGAAAGTAGTGGATTATTAACATGGAAATCATTTATGTCAGCTGATTCTATTCAATTTAACCCAGATGGTCGTTGTTATACTCACAATGGCACACTGACGTATAAATCTCCCTACAAAGACCAGCCAATCTACAAAATCATCATCAATCGACAAGGCAGAATTCGTGTTAAAGCCATATAGTCTAAATCTAGATCTCGCCATGTCAGCTATGCAAGATTGATCAAGGTAAATATGATTCAGCTGCCCCTGCCTAAAAAACTAAAACATCGACTTCCTATTACTTTCTTCAGTAAAAGAACACCACTTCTGATTGCAAAAAGAGCAAAATGATCACCAAACAAGCAGAGTATTACACAAAACTAACATCATTAGTTTTTTTGCATGATAATTCCGATTGATAACTTATAGTTACAATGGTTAGTTAATAATTTAAATAGTAGTTTTATTATCAATATCAAACATGGAGTGCTTATGACGATAACAAAAATCAAGGACCAAAAATTTTTGGGAGCAGCATTATTGACCATCGGGGCTGCTGTTGCATCACCCACCCATGCCATTGAATTTAAAATCGGTGAAATTCAAGGATCCTTCGACAGCACGCTATCAGTTGGTGCGAGCTGGCGTGTAGCTAACATTGATAAAGACCAAATTGCTATTGTCAATGGTGGAAATGCGGTCAGCGTAAACTACGATGATGGTGATTTGAACTTCAAACGTGGCGAAACTTTTTCAAAAATATTTAAAGGATCGCATGAATTAGAATTAACTTACAAAAATTATGGGGCCTTTGTCCGCGGACGCTATTTCTACGACTTCGAATTACAAGATGAGAGCCGTGAATTTAAACAACTTAATAAACAAGCATTGGATCGTGCTGGGCACAGCGCTGATATTTTAGACTCATATGTTTGGGGTAACTTTAATATAAAAGGACACCCTTTGACGGTGCGTTTTGGCAGCCAGGTGATTAACTGGGGAGAAAGCACTTTTATCCAGGGTGGAATAAATACCATCAACCCTGTTGATGTAACTGCTTTTCGAAAGCCAGGTGCAGAAATCAAAGAGGGCTTGTTACCTGTTAATATGATTTCCACCTCTTTTGACATTACAGATAACGTCACGTTGGAAGCTTTCTATCAGCTAGACTGGAAACCTACAGAAATTGACCCTTGTGGAACATATTTCTCGACTGCAGATTTTGTTAGTGGTCGAAACTCCAATGGATGTGGTCCCGTTGTTTTGACAGAAGCGATTGATGATGCTGCTACTATCGAGGCCTTGTTCAATGGAGGAATACTACCTGTTCGTCCAATTGCCGACCGTTTGAGCGACGATCGTCCTGATGATAATGGCCAGTTTGGCTTTGCACTACGCTGGTATGCAGAAAACTTAAATGATACTGAGTTTGGCTTATATTACATTAACTATCACAGCCGCCTGCCATTCATCAGCGGTGTTAATGCTAAATGCGGTCCTCCAGGAGCATTTAATCAATGTGGCAACATGGAATTCGACTTCCCAGACTACTTTATTGAATACCCAGAAGATATTGAGCTCTATGGATTTAGTTTCCAAACCACTGCTCCATGGGGAATTGCTCTATCTGGAGAACTAAGCTATCGACCAGACTTACCATTACAATATAATGCATTTGAATTATTAACTGCTGGTAACCTGTTCCCAACCAGCGTACTTGCTGATCAAATAACACCTGGCGAAACAGCTCATGGCTTTGAACGTTTCCCTGTTCTTCAAGGACAAGTGACCATGTTGAAATTTTTTGATCAAGTACTAGGTGCGGATCGATTAACCGTAATCAGTGAAGTTGGATTCATGAAAGTCAACGGCTTAAAAGGAACTAACGAGGACCGATTTGGCGTTTCTGGCAAATTTGGTCAAGTCGGCGGAAATATTCCTCCATTTGACGGCCTTGATTGCCTATCAAAAGGGGCTGATCAGCAAGAAAGCAAATTCTGCTATGAAGGTGGTTATGCAACAGCTTTTTCCTGGGGTTACCGCCTACGTGCAGCACTGACCTTCAATAATGCAATTGCAGGTGCAAATCTAACACCTGTTCTCAGCTGGTCGCACGATGTGAATGGTAGTTCTCCTGGACCTGGAGGTGCTTTCACTGAGGGAACAAAAGCAATTGGTTTAGCGTTAAATGCTGATTATTTAAATGCATACAAAGCCAGTATTTCTTACACTAACTTCTTTGGCGGAGATTTCTATAATGAGATTAATGACAGAGATTTTGTTTCCGTTAATCTCTCCTATTCTTTTTAAATCATAAATCACTCTCAAGAATCAATTTAAATAAAGCGGATATTGGTATCCGCTTTATCTTATTGAGATTCTTAGGTATAAAATAACTTGTTGAAAAACGGAGATAATTATTATGCAAAAAATAAGTATAACTATTAGCAAAGCATTTTTGCTGTCAATACTCTTTACGTCAACCAGTTTTGCGGCAGTTTCAATGGAAGAAGCCAATCAACTGGGAAAGAAATTAACCCCTATCGGTGCTGAAAAAGCTGGGAACAAAGAAGGCACTATCCCAGCGTGGACAGGTGGCATATCCAAACCAATTCCAGGATATAAACTAGGTGATCATCACCCAGACCCTTTTGCTGGCGATAAACCACTTTTCACTATAACTGCTGAAAATTATAAAGAACATTTAGGCAAACTCTCACCAGGACAAATTGCCATGTTTAAGCGCTATCCTGAAACCTGGAAAATGCCCATTTATCCAACAAGGCGCTCAGCGGCCTATCCCGATTTTTTTTATGACGCGACGAAAAAGAATGCACTTTCAGCAGAACTTGCCGAAGGTGGCAATGGTATCAAGGGCGCTCATTTAGGCGCACCTTTTCCAATACCAAAATCTGGTGTAGAGGTCATTTGGAACCACATCACTCGCTATCGTGGCGAATCTTTAGAACGCAACGTTGGACAAGTCGTTCCACATGCTAATGGTGCTTATTCGTTAGTCATGTTTGAAGAAAAACTAGATCTACTATATTCCAATCAAAATATTTCCGAAGCAGAGAGAGGCAATCGATTACTGCTATTCAAACAACGAGTAACCTCCCCTGCTAGACTTGCAGGAACTGTCTTACTTGTCCACGAAACACTGAACCAAGTTGACGAGCCAAGACGTGCTTGGGCGTACAATGCAGGACAACGACGCGTTCGTCGTGCTCCGCAAATTGCCTACGACAGCCCAGGAACAGCATCAGATGGACAACGCACCAGTGATAATTTTGACATGTTCAACGGCGCACCTGATCGTTATGACTGGAAATTAATTGGCAAAAAAGAACTATACATCCCTTATAACTCATACAAACTGCATTCTGATAGCCTGCAATATGATGATATTATCAAAAAAAATCATATCAATACCCAGCATGCTCGTTATGAATTGCATCGAGTTTGGCAAATTGAAGCCACACTAAAAGAAGGCAATCGTCACGTCTATCAACGCAGAGTATTTTTTATTGATGAAGATAGCTGGCAAGCTGCAACAGTCGATCATTATGATGCTAGAGGTGAATTATGGCGAGTTGGGGAAGCTCATCCTGTCAATTACTATGAAGTCCCTGCGCACTGGATTACGCTAGAAACGCTTTATGATCTTTTATCTGGACGTTATTTAGCATTAGGACTCAACAATCAAGAAGAAATGGTTGAGTTTAATACGCCAATCAATGCGTCTGAATTCACTCCTGCTGCTCTTCGACGATCAGGACATCGCTAATTATCTCTTGTCACTCTCCCTACAAAGTCAATAGATTTTGTAGGGAGGATTCTTATTCTTAAATAGTCTAGCTAATGCCCAAACTTTTTCACTGCTTCCTCTCTTGAGGCAACACATACCTCTAGGTCATGTAACAATCCATCTTGAATTCCATAAACCCAACCATGAACTGTAATTGACTGATTCCGCTCCCAAGCGTCTCTGACAATGGTCGTTGCACATACGTTTGCTACCTGCTGTCTCACACTGAATTCACATAACTTATCACATTTATTCTGCTCAGTAGGCAATATATCAATCATCTCTTGATGTTGATAATAAATATCTTTTATGTGACGCAACCAATTATCAATCAAACCATTTTGATTATTTTTAAGTGCAGCTAACACACCCCCACAACCATAATGCCCACAAACAATAATATGTTTAACTTTTAAAACATCTACAGCAAATTGCATCACTGATAAACAATTCAAATCAGTGTGAATCACAAGATTAGCAACATTACGATGCACAAACAGTTCTCCCGGCAATAAATCAACGATCTGATTTGCTGGCACTCGACTATCTGAACAGCCAATCCATAAATAATCAGGGGTTTGTTGTTGACTTAATTTTTGAAAAAAATCGGGATCTTGTTGTTTGATTGCCTCAGACCAAGCTACATTATTATCGAATAAGTTTTTTAAAATCCTCATAATATAAGCACCGTTAAGTTGATTAGAGTATTAAACTGCCTAGCCTCTGCTATTATTACAGAAGATAGACTATAAAAAAACTGGAAATAATAATTGTTAACTAAGCCACAATTTTAGGATGGATAAAGTAAAAAAGGTCCTCATGGATAAAATTATTTTAGCAAGCTTTTTAATTGGTCTTTTTCTACGCTTCATCAGCTTATGGATTTCTTCAAAAAATCAACAAAAACTCTTGCAAAACAATGCTGTTGAATATGGAAAAACCACCACAAAAATACTAGCGTTATTACACATCACATTTTATCTGGCGATATTTATTGAGTGTTACTTTACCAAGCCAGCGTTTGATTACTTAAACATAATTGGAATCGGAATTTATAGCTTTTCCATATTAATGCTGTATTACGTCATTTATCAACTTTCCCCCTTCTGGACAGTCAAACTTTTTATTGCGAAAGAGCATAGAATTAATAAAACACTACTTTTTAAATGGATAAAGCACCCCAATTACTATTTAAACATTATTCCAGAATTAGTAGGCTTAACATTGATAACAAAAGCCTACTTAAGTTTTACTGTTATTTTTCCAATCTATTTAATTATACTTTCACTGCGAATCAAACAAGAAGAACAAGTCATGCGTGAAAAATTCTCTGATTATTAATCAGATGAGAAGTCTCAATCAACATTATTTCTTGCAAGCTTTTCTTTTTGTAAATTTATTGCCCAATCAAAATGCTCAAGCAGCCAGTCTTTGGAAATACTTTCTCGCTTCTTTTCAATTACTCGAATAATCTCCTTATCAAATGGCGCATTACCTAATGCTATAACAATATTACGTATCCAGCCTAAATAGCCTGCACGCCTAATAGGCGACCCTACTGTTTTCTCTAAAAACTCCGACTCAGACCAATCAAACAAAGACAACAAACTGGCTTGATCTAAACCATGACGGGGTGCAAAATCAATTTCCTGAGTTAGTGATGCAAAGCGATTCCATGGACAAACCAATTGGCAATCATCACAACCAAAAATTCGATTGCCCATCAACTCACGAAACTCAATCGGAATTGATCCTTTGTTTTCAATCGTTAAATAGGAAATACATCGTCTTGCATCTAGTTGATAAGGTGCAATAATTGCTTTGGTTGGACATAAATCAATGCAAGCATGACAAGTACCACAATGTCCTGACTGGTTTGGTTTATCTGACGGTAACTCAAAATCAATCAATATTTCTCCAAGAAAAAAATAAGATCCTGCCTGGCGATTTAACAACAGCGTATTTTTACCAATCCAACCCAAACCTGCTTTTTCAGCAAAAGCTTTTTCAAGCACGGGGACACTATCAACACAAACCCTATAACCAAACTTTTCGACTTGTTCAGCAATTTTTTTGCCTAATTTCTCTAAACGTTTACGCATAAGTTTGTGGTAATCACGGCCAAGTGCATACCGAGAAATATAGGCTTTCTTCGGGTCATTCAATACTGCTTGCAAGCTATCATCTTCAGGGAAATAGTTCATTCTGACACTAATTATTGACTTAGCACCCGGCAGTATCTTTGTAGGATTTTTTCGAATATCTGCATGATTTTGCATATAGGCCATATCACCATGATAATTTTTGCCTAACCAATTTTGCAAATAGTCAACATGATGTCCTGGATCAATATCTGTCACTTTCAAATCAGCAAAACCCAAGAAAGTTGCCCAGTTAATTATTTGTTGTTTGAGTTCAAGAAAATCATTCATGATGATATGATAATGCAATTGAAGATTAATTTTATTTTATTTATGCCAAATTCTGAAATTCTCCCCCAAGCACTATATCACCGCAAAGCAACACGTTTACTCGATCAAACTGCCATCCAAGAATTCCAGATTCCAGGATTCACAT
>JAUIKI010000051.1 GCA_030430875.1 Gammaproteobacteria bacterium
ACAGATTCATCAACGTATAAGCCTTCAATTTGATGAAACATGGGGGTGTGAGTGACATCAGAATCACAACGATACACTTTTCCAGGACAAATAATTTTAATCGGCGGTGTGTCAGTCTGCATTGTGCGGATTTGCACAGGAGACGTATGTGTTCTTAGTAGCGTGTTTGCATCAAAATAAAACGTATCATGCATGGCTCTGGCTGGGTGATGATCCGGAATGTTCAATGCCGTAAAATTATGGAAATCATCTTCAATTTCAGGACCTTCTGCAATGCTAAATCCAGCATTAACAAAAATCGCTTGGATTCGCTCTAATGTTTGGGTGATTGGGTGAATGCCACCTGCGTTTTCACCTCGCCCAGGCAGGCTGACATCAATTTGTGCTTTAGCATAAGTTTGTTCGAGCGCTTGTTGGCACAGTAACTCTTTACGTTCATTAAGAAGTATTTGTAATTCTTTTTTAGCAATATTAATTGTTGCACCTGCAGCGCTGCGTTCTTCAGCAGGCAGTGAACCTAATTCACGCAATAAGGTTGTAACAAGACCTTTTTTACCAAAATAGCGGACACGGAGATCTTCAAGTGCGTCCAGTGAGTCGCAACGTGTAATTTCATCTCGTGCTTGTGCCGTAATCTGCTGAATTTGATCGGTCATGTTAATTTAGGCTGCCTAAAGTCTGCTCCACAGTCAAGAACACATTTTTTAAAACCAACAGGGCTGATATTAAGATGGTTGAGCATATCTTAATATCAGTGAAATCAAGCCTCAGTCATTGCTTGTTTAGCTTGATCAGCAATGGCTGCAAAAGCCGCTTGATCAAATACGGCAAGATCTGCCAGCATTTTGCGATCAATTTCAATGTTAGCTTTTTTGAGCCCTGCAATTAATCGGCTATACGACAAGTCATGTAATCTTGCTGCCGCATTAATCCGAGTGATCCACAGTGCACGGAATTGACGTTTGCGTTGTCTGCGATCACGGTAGGCATATTGTCCTGCTTTGATGACAGCCTGTTTGGCAACTCGGTACACTCGACTTCTGGCACCGTAATAACCTTTGGCTTGGTCTAAAACTTTCTTATGACGACGGCGTGCTGTCACACCACGTTTAACTCGAGGCATAATCTTCTCCTGAAAAAATTTACAAAAAATTAAAGGTTAGGTAAAAGTCGCTTCACTAATGCAACGTCAGCCGCATCAACGGACTGCATGTTGCGCAATTGTCTTTTACGCTTAGTGCTCTTTTTTGTCAGGATATGACTACGAAACGATTGTTTGTGCTTAAAAGATGCACCACGCGCTTTAAAACGCTTGGCAGCACCTCGGTTTGTCTTGATTTTAGGCATAGCTTTTCTACTCCGCATTTTGTTCGATATTTTGTAAATTCGTGTTAGTTCATCATGACTGCGTTAAAAGTAATTAGAGAAAGATGATTCATAATCATAAATTCTCAGATTACTTTTTGCGTTGTCGCGCTTTCACTTTTCCGGTCTACATCAATGTCGATAAATGTTTTAGGTTAATGGTTACTTTTTCTTAGGGGCCAAGACCATCACCATCTGCCGACCTTCCATTTTTGGCATTTGTTCAACAACGCCTAAATCTTCAAGGTCTTTTTGAACTCGTAATAACAATTGCCTTCCGAGCTCTTGATAGTTCATTTCACGGCCACGAAAACGCAGCGTGACTTTGGTCTTGTCCCCGTCTTCTAGGAAACGTATCAGGTTGCGTAGTTTGACCTGATAATCCCCTTGTTCCGTCGTAGGACGAAATTTTACTTCCTTTATATGAATTACTTTTTGATTTTTTTTAGCAGCAGCCTTCTGTTTTTTTAACAAAAACAAATGCTTGCCGTAATCCATAATGCGACAAACAGGTGGTTCAGCATTCGGCGATATTTCCACTAAATCGAGATTATTTGCCTCAGCGTTGGCAAGTGCCTCACTAATTTCAACAATACCAAGTTGGTCTCCATCAACTCCGATCAGTCGAACTTGTTTGGCTCGAATTTCTTCATTGATGGCATTGCTTCCAGCACGCTTTGGTTCTGGACGATTTCGTCGAATGCTAATATTAATTACCTCTAGTTGTCATTGGTTTTAATTTCATGCAATAGTTCTTTGCAAAAGGCATCCAATGACAGACTTCCTAACTGTTTGCCTCCTTCTTGAACAAGTGCACGCACCGACACTGTGTTGGAAGAAACCTCCTTATCACCTACAACTAATAGATAAGGAATTTTCTGCACAGTGTGCTCGCGAATTTTAAAGCCGATCTTCTCATTTCTCAAGTCAGAAATGACTCGAAAGCCTTTTTGCTTGAGTTCTGCCACAATTTCTTGGCAAAATTCTCGTTGTTTGTCAGTAATATTAGCAACAACAATTTGAATTGGCGCCAACCACAGTGGTAATTTGCCTGCATAGTGTTCAATTAAGACACCAACAAAACGTTCCAACGAGCCTAAAACAGCACGATGTAACATAACAGGCGTTTTTTTGCTACCATCTTCTGCTACAAAAAAGGCGTCCAAACGCTCTGGCATGGAAAAATCAACCTGGATTGTGCCGCATTGCCAAACTCGATGCAAACAATCTAGCAATGAAAATTCAATTTTAGGTCCATAGAAGGCGCCTTCACCCGGTAATAGCTCCCAATCTAGACCTTTATTGTTCAAGGCAAGCTCTAATGCTTTTTCTGATTTATCCCAAATTTCATCAGAACCGACACGTTTTTCCGGCCGAGTTGACAGTTTAATCAAGATATCTTTAAAGCCAAAGTCGTTGTAGACCTTAAAAACTAGATCGATAAATTGTGAAACCTCACTTTGAATTTGATCCTCTGTGCAAAAAATATGCGCATCGTCTTGAGTAAATTGCCGAACTCGCATCAAACCATGTAGCGTGCCGGATGGTTCGTTACGGTGACATGAGCCAAACTCAGCTAATTTCAGTGGTAAATCACGATAGCTTTTTAATCCTTGATTATACACCTGGACGTGACATGGGCAGTTCATCGGTTTAATAGCATAATCTCGATTTTCTGATGCTGTCGTGAACATGTTTTCACTGAACTTGTCCCAGTGACCAGATTTTTCCCACAAACTTCGATCAACGACTTGCGGTGTTTTTATTTCAAGATAATCGTGTTGATTTAGTACATTGCGAATATATTGCTCAATGATCTGGTAGAGAGTCCAACCGTTTGGGTGCCAAAATACCATGCCTGGGGCTTCTTCTTGGGTATGAAACAAGTTTAATTGTTTTGCAAGCCGTCGATGATCGCGTTTTTCAGCTTCTTCCAAGCGAGTTAGATAAATTTGTAATTGCTTTTTATCTGGCCAACATGTGCCATAAATCCGTTGGAGCATGGCATTATTAGCATCACCTCGCCAATAGGCACCGGCAACTTTTGTCAATTTGAAAGCAGTTAAGTGTCCAGTGTGTGGAATGTGTGGACCACGACAAAGATCAATAAAATCATCTTGCTGATAGCAAGAAAGGATTTCGTTTGCAGGAATATCCTCAATGATCATGACTTTATAATGCTCTTCCATTGATTTAAATTGCTCAATGGCTGCGTCACGAGAGAGTTCAAGGCGTTTTACAGGAATGTTTGCCTTGGCTAGCTCATGCATTTTCACTTCAATTTTTTCTAAATCTTCTGGTGTAAAGCTGCGCTCAAAAGCAAAATCATAATAGAATCCATCGTTGATGACAGGACCAATAGTTACCTGGGCCTTTGGAAACAATGACTTAACAGCCATTGCCAAAAGATGCGCACAAGAATGTCGAAGGATTTCTAGCCCTTCAGCATCTTTTGCCGTGATGATTTTGACGTTTGCATCAGATTCAATGCAATATGTGCTGTCAACAAGGGTGTCATTCACTATGCCTGCAAGTGTTGCTTTCGCTAAGCGTGGACTGATGTTTTCAGCAACCTGCAGCACGCTAGGTGGATGATCGAATTGGCGTTGGCTATTATCGGCTAAAGTGATAGAAATCATGAATTAAACGCCTAAGTAGTCCAAAATGCCTTCGGCTGCTTGTCGACCATCCCAGATAGCTGTGACAACCAGGTCAGAACCGCGAACCATATCACCACCTGCAAAAATTTTCGGGTGACTTGTCTGATATTTATATTCACTGTTTTCAGAGGCTAATACTAGCCCAGATGCATCTGTCTCAATGTTGCATTGGCTAAACCAATCAGCAGGGCTGGGTTGAAAACCAAACGCAATAATGACATGGTCAGCATTTATGATTTCTTCACTTCCAGGAATGACTTCTGGTCGTCTGCGTCCGTTTGCGTCTGGTTCACCAAGTTTGGTTTTTACAAACTTTATTCCTTCGACATGCTCTTGACCTAAAATAGCAACAGGCTGATGGTTAAATAAAAACTCTACACCTTCCTCTTTAGCATTGGTGACCTCTCGACGAGAGCCAGGCATGTTTTCTTCATCACGGCGGTAGGCGCAGATCACTTTTTTGGCGCCAAGTCGAATGGCTGTTCGATTACAATCCATGGCGGTATCACCACCACCGAGTATGATGACATTTTTGTCTTTTAGATCAACAAGCTGATTGGGATCAGTCTGAATGCCTAATAATCGGTTGATGTTTTCAATGAGAAATGGCAAAGCTTCATGGACGCCTGGAGTGTCTTCACCTGGGAAGCCGCCAGACATAGCTTTGTAAGTACCCATTCCCATGAATACAGCATCATATTCTTCAAGCAAGGTCTCAACAGCAATGTCTTTACCAATATCAGTGTTGAGTTGAAAACGAATCCCCATTTCTTCAAAGATTTTGCGTCGAAGCTGCATTACATTTTTTTCTAATTTGAATTCGGGAATACCAAATGTTAACAGACCACCAATTTCTGAATATCGATCAAATATGACAGATTTTACGCCATTTCTCATTAAAACATCAGCGCAGGCAAGCCCAGCTGGTCCAGCGCCAATAATTGCAACGCGCTTATCTGTCATCTCAACGTGGCTTAAATCAGGACGCCACCCCAGTGCGAAAGCTGTATCAGTAATGTATTTTTCAACAGATCCAATGGTAACGGCACCAAAGCCATCATTTAACGTGCAAGCTCCTTCACATAGACGATCTTGTGGACACACTCGACCACAAACTTCAGGCAAGGTGTTTGTTTGATGACAAAGCTCAGCAGCTTCAAAAATGTGCCCATCAGTTGCTAACTGTAACCAATTGGGGATATAGTTGTGTACAGGACACTTCCATTCACAATAAGGATTACCACAGTCCAGACAACGATGTGCTTGTTGTTGTGCTTGGCGTTCTTTAAACGGCTCATAAATTTCAGTGAACTTTATACGACGCACATCAAGAGGCTTCTTGTCAGGGTCAATTCGCTCAACATCAATAAATTGAAATTTATTATCCAGACGATTTTTAGTCATTTAGCGTCAGCTCATGTTTTAACCATTGAAAATTCATATAAAGCCAATTATTCAGGCCTTTTTGTTACTGTGTCAAGCAGCTGAGATAAGCTGGCTGCTTTAGGTTTTACCAACCAAAATTGGTTAATATAATTTGGTAAATAGCGGAGAATATGCAGGCCCCATTCGCTGCGCGTTTCACCAGCATGTGCCTGAATTACACCGCGTAGATGGCTACGATAGCCTTCCATGCTTTCATTGTTAATGCGACAAATTTCAATTAATTCATGATTGCATTTATCAACAAATGTGCGATCAAGATCAAGCACATAGGCGAACCCGCCAGTCATGCCCGCACCGAAATTGTAACCAGTTGATCCAAGTACTGTAACATGGCCGCCTGTCATGTATTCGCAGCAATGATCCCCAGCACCTTCAACTACAGCAACTGCTCCAGAATTTCGAACCGCAAAACGTTCGCCTGCAGTTCCTGCGGCATACAACTCACCACCCGTTGCCCCGTATAAGCAGGTGTTGCCTATGATGGGAGTCTCCTGTGATTTAATAGACATGCCAAATGGCAGCTTGATAACGATTTTACCACCGGCCATGCCTTTTCCTACATAGTCATTTGCATCACCCTCTAAAATGAGATGCAGCCCGCCGGCGTTCCAAACCCCGAAGCTTTGTCCTGCTGTGCCATTAAATAAAAATGTAATGGGAGAATCTACCATGCCCTGGTTTCCATGACGCTTTGCAATTTCGCCGGATATGCGTGCGCCAATTGAACGATCACAGTTAGTGACTGCAAACTTAAATTCACCACCACTTTTTGATTCAATTGCAGATAGTGAGTCAGCTACCATTTTTTCTGCCAATTTTCCTTGATCAAATGGTTGATTTTGATTGACTTGGCAATAGTTTGGTTGACTGTCCAGTCCATCTGGTACCATGGTAATTGTACGTAGATCAATGTGTTTGTGTTTGTCAGTATTGCCTTGAGTCACTTTAATTAAGTCAGTGTGACCAATGATATCAGCAAGACGTTTAACACCTAATTGTGCCAATAGTTCTCGCGTTTCTGTTGCGATGAAATGGAAAAAATTCATGACCATTTCAACAGTACCAATAAAGTGCTCATCACGCAGTTGTTGATTTTGCGTTGCAACACCAGTCGCACAATTGTTGAGATGGCAAATGCGTAAATATTTACAACCGAGCGCTACCATTGGTGTTGTGCCAAAGCCAAAACTTTCTGCTCCCAACAAGGCAGCCTTAATTACATCTAGACCAGTTTTTAATCCACCGTCAGTTTGCAATCGAATTTTGCCACGCAGCCCGTTTAATCGTAGTACTTGATGAGCTTCTGTCAATCCAATTTCCCAGGGTGATCCGGCATGACGAATTGACGTCAGCGGACTGGCTGCAGTGCCGCCGTCGTATCCTGAAATGGTAATGAGATCTGCATAGGCTTTTGCAACACCCGCTGCGATGGTCCCAACACCTGGCTCCGAAACAAGCTTGACTGATACCAACGCATCAGGATTAACTTGTTTTAAATCAAAAATAAGTTGAGCAAGATCTTCAATAGAATAAATATCATGGTGTGGCGGTGGAGAAATCAGTGTGACGCCAGGAATAGAATAACGTAATCGTGCAATCAATTCATTGACTTTGCCGCCAGGTAGCTGCCCTCCTTCACCGGGCTTAGCACCTTGAGCAATTTTAATTTGTAAGACGTCGGCATTGACCAAGTAATGTGGTGTTACCCCAAATCGACCAGAAGCAATTTGCTTGATTTTCGAGTTTTTTTCGGTGCCGTATCGCGCAGGATCTTCACCACCTTCTCCGGAATTTGAGCGAGCGCCCATTCGGTTCATGGCCACAGCCAATGCTTCATGTGCTTCTGGTGATAAAGCGCCCAATGACATGCCTGCTGTGTCAAATCGAGAAATAATATCTTCTATGGGTTCAACTTCATCCAAAGGAATGGGTTTGTTAGGGTGATTGAAGACAAAAAGATCACGTAATGTGGCAATGGGCCTTTCATTAACCAGCTTTGCATAGTTTTGATAGCTTGCATAGTCTCCTGACTGAACTGCATGTTGCAATTGCATCACAACATCAGGGTTAAAACTGTGGTATTCACCTCCATGCACAAATTTTAATAAACCGCCTTGTGACACCGACTTGCGTTTAGACCATGCTGATTGTGAAAGTGATAATTGTTCTTGTTCAAAATGGCCAAAATTTGCACCTGCAATTCGGCTGGTGACTCCGCGGAAGCATAAATCCACTATATCGCTGTCTATGCCAACGGCTTCAAATAATTGTGCTCCCCGATAAGAGGCTATGGTGGAAATTCCCATCTTAGAGAGAATTTTAAGCAAGCCTTTGTTGATACCTTTTCGGTAATTTCTAAAGGCTTCTACCGGATCCAGTAAGATTTCACCGCTGTTGATCATTGCTTGAATAATTTCGTAGCTTAAGTAGGGGTGTACTGCTGTTGCTCCAAATCCAAAAAGCACTGCAAAATGATGTGGATCTCTAGCGGAGCCTGTTTCAATGATTAAATTTGTGTCGCAGCGTAATCCTTTTTCTACTAGATGATGATGCACAGCACCTGTTGCCATGGCGGCAGGAATTGGAATACTGCCAGGTGAAATGTTTCGATCAGACAAAATGAGTAACGTTTTATTGGCCTTAACGGCTTGCTCAGCTTGGTGAGTTAAGTTAATTATCGCTTGTTTTAAACCAACGGCCGGA
>JAUIKI010000052.1 GCA_030430875.1 Gammaproteobacteria bacterium
ACTTAAGGGTTCTATCCTTACTTCATGGCTAATAATATCATCTAGACGATCTACCTCTTGTGAAATAAATGAACGAAGCCCAATATCGCCAACAAGAATCCAGCTGATGCCATCGGTTTGCATATAATCGCGCAAGGAATTAAATAAGTAAGCTAAATGTTTCTCGTCATGAATAATGCCCACATCAAGATTATTGAGCTGAATCAAAAGGCCGTGTTTAAAGCCGAGCTGCTTGGTGATTTTCGCTAGCTCTTCTAAGTGATCCCCTAATACATTTGATGGCACCACTAAGGGTTGTGAAATAATACTGGGTGATTTGCTATAACTTACCCCGCCACTAAAACCATAAGCGCCTACTGTAGTCAATGCCAATAAATCACCTGAAGCTAAAGCAAGATTACGGTCTTTTGCCATAAAATCACCTGTCTCGCACACAGGGCCTACAATATCATACTGCTTTGAACTGACGTTATCGTTTTGTTTTACGGGCAATACTTGTTGCCAAGCATCATAAAGCGCAGGTCTAAGGTAATCATTCATTGCACAATCAACAATAGCAAAGTTCTTTTCTTGTTGGCATTTTATATATTCAACTTTTGTCAACAACACACCAGCATGTGCAACAATTGATCTTCCTGGCTCAACAAGCAGTTTAAGCTTTTTGTTCGAAATTTTCTGCAAAATTGTTGTTAAATACTCCTCGGGAAGCAGCATGCGATTGGTTTGATAATCCACACCTAGCCCACCACCAATATCAATATGTGATAGCTTAATGTCAATCTTATCTAGCTCATCGATTTTAGCCAACAAGTAGTCAATTGTCTCATAAAATGGGCTGACATCTAGCAATTGCGAACCAATATGGCAATCAATTCCAACAATATCAATATTCGCATGAGCTTGCGCTTTTTTATAAATATCCAGCACATTTGCATTCTCAATACCAAATTTGTTTTCCTTCAACCCTGTAGAAATATAAGGGTGCGTTTTCGCATCAACATTTGGATTAACGCGTATTGAAACTCGTGCGGTCCGATTCAATTGTGCAGCCACCTGCTGAATATGGTCAAGCTCTGCATGAGACTCCACGTTAAAGCAATGAATACCAACTTCAAGTGCACGCTTAATCTCATCTTCACGCTTACCAACACCAGAAAAAACTATTTTCTGTGGATCACCTCCAGCCATCAACACACGCTCTAACTCACCCACTGACACAATATCAAATCCACTTCCAAGCTTTGCCAGTAAATTCAAAACAGCTAAATTTGCATTCGCCTTCACGGCATAGCAAATCATGTTGGGGTGTGACTGCAAAGCAGATTGGTAGGAAAGATAAGCCTGTTCAATTGTATTTCTTGAATAAACATAACATGGTGTCCCAAATTGCTGAGCAATTTGGGACAATGAAATAGACTCCACACAAAGCTCACCATTTTGATAATCAATCAGTGATTGATTTGAGAAGGATGCATCAGAATTCATAGAGTTATTCCACCAATTCAATGGATGAGTCAGTTTGATTATCTTGCTCTTCGACAGATGCCTGATTATCACTTGGCAAATAAAGCGACCCTTTTTGCCCACAGGCAGACAAGACAATTAACACTAAAAATCCTACACTCACGTATCGCAACATAATATCCTCTTCAATGTCCGGGAAATAATTCCTAGTAGTATACCGGAAAGACCTGTGGCTCACAAAACAGTAAGTCATTGTCTTGGTAAAGAAAATCAGGCATACCACGCAGACTTAACACCCAAAATAGTTGCAATCATCCAAAACACTCACTATTTTTAGTAGTAAGTGTAGTCAACAACTTATAGGAATAATCTGATGACACAGGAATCAAAACTTAGCTCTCTCAAAGTAGCACTTGTTTTATTTGGACTCATCTTTATTTTTGGGATATATAGCATGATGATGGTATGGCCAGATGGTTGGGCTTGGACACCGAGACAGAGCGAATATGAACAAATGATTATGGGGATGTATATCACGCTAGGTGTGTTTTTAATTATTGCTGCCAAAAATCCACTGGAACATCGAAGCCTTATTTGGTTCACAATCTGGTCCAGCCTAATTCATGGCGGCATCATGCTAGCCCAAGCGATAGTTGATCCAACAGAACGAGCCAACCTTTTGGGTGACATCCCAGCACTATTCCTTGTCGCCATTGTATTGTGGTATTTGATGCCAAAAAAATCCACTGCTCTTAAATAGCCATCAAAACCTCTCTCTAAAAAGCTAGCCGGCGTGTCTTTCAACCTTTTCACGTTGAATCTTTAATGGATAAAACAGAGAATTACTGATAACTTTAATCCACACTTATTCAACAAAAATAAATCATGCAAACAACAGATTTTCAAATTCATAATCAACTTGCCAGCGACTGCCACCATCTTGGGAAACTTGAAATATGCCACATTTTATTACATAAAAATGCCATGATTCCTTGGTTTATTTTGGTGCCAGAATCAGAAAAAACTGATTTATTTGAGTTTCTTAGAGACGATCGCAATCACATTTTTGATGAAGTAGAATTCATCACTAAATTCATCAATGCTTCTTTTGGAAATAAAAAAACCAACGTGGCGTCAATTGGCAATATAGTGCCACAACTTCATATCCATGTTGTAGGACGAAAGGAAACTGACTGTTGTTGGCCAAAACCTGTTTGGGGCAACCTGACTCAAGCAAAGGAATATTCTGAAAGTCAAATTAGAGAATTACAAAGAGATCTACTAGAAAAACTCAGTGTCTACTTGTGATTTCACAAAACTAACCGTAACAACCTACGTTAAACACTTCTTCTTGCAACTTTAGATAATTAAAATAGATAAAACAAATTATCGACGTCGTCCTCGTCCTTTCTTGCGAGGCTCTTCATATTTTACCGTTAAAAACTTCTCACCGAAACTTTTCCCATTAAGACCTGATATGGCTGCACGTGCTTCATGACCTTCCATTTCAATGAAGGCAAAACCTCTACATTTCCCAGTAAAAATGTCACGAGAAAAATCAATTGAACGAACGGTCCCAAATTCAGAAAATATAGCTTTAATACCTTCTTCAGTGGAGTCTGCCGACAAACCACCAACAAAGAGCTTTTTCATAGACTGTGCTCACTTATTTGATGAATAACAATAAAAAACCCTACATAGACAAGCTATGCAGGGTTAAAAATTAATTACGACAATTTTTAAGCTTCAACGTGAACTTCAGTTGCCTGAGGGCCTTTAGCACCATTTTCAACTTTAAAACTCACTGACTGACCTTCGTTCAACGAACGATAGCCACTACTTTGAATAGCTGAATAGTGTACAAACACATCCGCGCTACCATCGGAAGGCGCAATAAAACCAAAGCCTTTAGTCTCATTGAACCACTTAACAGTACCTGTCATCATTTTGAATACCTCAAAAAAAATTTAAAAATATGCTTTGCAAATAGATCAAGGTGAATTTCCGATGGATACAAATGAGGACCTAACTGGACGAAACCGTGATTACCTACAATGCGGAAATTGATTACAACATAAAAACATCTTCATAGCTAGCTATTTTTAAAAAAACGTTTAAGCAAGCCTAAATTAATTTCACAGAGACTTAAAACCGCTGATCAAAATATACTAACAATAACCGTATACATTATCTTTGATTAAAATAACAGCGTTATCTTCACCAAAACACACAAGCAAAATACCTGCTCCATTTAATAAAGCACGGGCATTAGTTGTTTGTCGCATCGTGTAACCACCAACATTTATCGATATGATACTAACTTTGTTTTATATTTGATATGCAGCCCAAAGCTTGCATCATTCACATCAAATTAAGCACATAGTTTTTTATGGCTTGATTGTCTTATTATTTTTTCGTGTCTGGACTTTATTACTAGTCAAACGTGAAATATTCAAAGGCTTTCCTGAAACACGAACTTTTCGCAAATGGCTCAACATCGTTGCAGGCATCCCTACGGGTAAATCAATGACACTATAATCGTCAAAAATAGTAATACGCCCTATATGCTGGCTGTCAATATCAGCTTCATTAGCAATCGCACCAACAATATTGGCAGGTTTAACGTGATGAGTATGTCCAACCTCTATACGAAATCGCTCCATTCCTTCATCAGAGTTTTGCAACTTTCTGCGCGATGGTTTCTCATTCTTCCGCGTCTTTCTCGGCCTGTCATCATAGCTTCTGTCATCCAAAGATCTTGGTGGTATATTAGGCTTAGACTGCAAGAAAAATGGACTATCACCTTGAAAAAGCTTTGCAAGAGCCGCCGAAATCTCAACAGCATTAACAGTTTGCTCATTCTCAGCTTGCTCTTTTTGATATTCCTCAATCAAGTTAATAAAAAATGTTAGGTCCTCAGCTTGCAAGGTTTCAGTAATCTGTTGCTTGAATTTTGCAGTGCGCTTATTGTTTATTAATTCCGCTGTTGGTAACTCCATTTGATCAATTTTTTGCTTTGTTGCTTTTTCAATAGCATGCAGCAATCGTTTTTCACGCGGCGCTACAAATAAGATCGCATCACCTTGCCGACCAGCACGACCTGTTCGCCCAATACGATGGACATACGCTTCCGTATCATAAGGAATATCGTAATTAATCACATGACTTACACGCTCGACATCAAGGCCGCGTGCTGCAACGTCAGTTGCCACCAAAATATCCAACTTACCTTTTTTCAAATTTTCGACGGTACTTTCACGTCGATTTTGTGGAATATCACCATTCAGAGGTGCTGCTGCATAACCACGAGCTTCCAATTTTTCAGCCAATTCAACTGTCGATGTCTTCGTTCGTACAAAGACGATGATTGCATCAAACGATTCTGCCTCTAACATACGCGTTAGTGCATCCAACTTATGCAGGCCACCCACCACCCAAAAACGTTGCCGAATCGTTTCAGCCGTTGATGTTTTTACTTTAATGGTGACTGTTGCAGGATTATCCAAATATTTCGTTGCAATGCGTCGAATTTGTTGCGGCATGGTCGCAGAAAACAAAGCAATTTGACGCTTCTTAGGTGTTTGCTCCAAAATCCATTCCACATCGTCAATAAACCCCATTCGCAGCATTTCATCTGCTTCATCCAACACAACAGCAGTAAGCTTGTTCAATTTCAACGTGCCACGACGCATATGATCCATCACTCGACCAGGTGTTCCCACAACAACATGTACTCCACGCTGCAATGCTTGAATTTGACGGCGGAACTCTTGGCCACCATAAATCGGCAACACATGGAACCCCCTGATATGTTTCGCATACGTTTGAAACGCTTCAGCCACTTGAATTGCTAATTCTCGTGTTGGCGCCAGCACGAGCACTTGAGGATCAGTTTGTTTTAAATCCAGCATATTTATTAATGGCAAAGCAAAGGCAGCAGTTTTTCCTGTGCCCGTTTGAGCTTGACCAAGCACATCCCTTCCCGCCAACATGAGTGGAATGGTTTGCGCCTGAATAGGTGACGGAGTTTCATACCCAACATCATTTAAAGCTTTCAAAATCAATTCGTTAAGCGTCAATTGATCAAACGCAGTTACTGTATCAGTTGTCATGTGTGTGCATACCGAAAATTAAGGATAAATCGAAAAAAATCTGGGAATAGAAGAAATTACTTGGCTGGCATTTCCACCAACAAATAAAATAGGGAGAAATCAAAACCAAACCTTAGTGTAATGCTTTAGAGGTCAAATTGCATGCTTTTTTTAGAAAATGGCACTGGCATCCATACTAAATAAGTCTTTTTATCTAAACTTTAAGTCCAAAAATTCCTCAAGCTTCGTCACACTCACACCTAACAGGAAGAAAATTGGCGCCAACCACGGCGGCACACACCAAATAACACTAATATCTGCATCATAATGATAAATACCAAGTAATATCAAACCAATTTCTGTTGACATCCCTACAACAGCAGCCAACATTCCGATGAAAAAACTTCGTGGTTTCGCATCAACAACAGCCCATATTAACAAAGCAAACGACATTAATAACATCGCGCTTAACATGACATTTGTTTTGGGAACCAGCGACGTTGCAAAATAAACGGCTAAGCAAGCAAAGACAGAAATCATTGCCATTCGCAGTATGTTTGATTTTTCAGAAGGCAAAAGATCAACTTTTCTCAAACATTCAGACAACATCCCAAGCGACACACCAAAAATTCCGACTAAGCAGATAAACCAAATAGGGCTATTAGCAATATTGGGCGTTAAAATAATATCATGAGTAATTACTGTTTCAACATGCCAATAATCACCAAAGGGAGCAAGAACAGCGACAATCAAGAAAAGTAACATATATTTTTTTATTATCATAAGAAGGCCTACATCATTTTTATTATCATTAGCCAAACACCTTAACTGCCCAAATAATAAACCACTCCTACAACAAATACAATTAATACAAAGACATAAATCACAGACTCTGGATATCTACAATCAATTTAATTACTGCATTGCTACCTCGAGAGAAAACCATCAAGCTCAAACAACTATTTTTTGCTATACTCTCATGCAAATTGCAACAACTCATCAAATGGAAAACCAGCTATGACATCTTATTTTCTCTGGCTTAAAGCAGGACATATTATTTTCTTTGTTACTTGGTTCAGCGGGCTATTTTATTTACCCCGTTTATTTGTGTATCACGCAATGAGTAATGACACTGCAAGCAACGAACGCTTTAAAGTTATGGAACGAAAATTATACCGCGGGATAAACACACCCTCGGCAATTCTGACACTTTTTTTCGGTACCTGGATGTTAATTAACGGCTGGGAACACTATAAAACAGCTGGTTGGATGCATGCTAAATTAACCTTGATTTTCATTCTACTTTTTTACCACCATCTTTCAGGCTATTACTTAAAACAATTCAAACTTGATAGGAACACCAAATCACACGTATTTTTTCGATGGTTTAATGAAATTCCTGTGATTATTTTGATTGCTATCGTCATTTTAGCAACATTGAAACCATTCTAATATTCACACTGTTATGAGCAAATCATCCACCATTACTTCCATTAGATTATTTCTGGCAACCCTATTTTTTTGCTCCATATCAAATACCCACGCTGAATTACCTAACCTTGGTGGAGCTGGGTCTGATCTGGTCAGCGCTAAACAAGAACACACTATCGGACAAGCCTGGCTTCGATCACTACGAAAACAAACCAGACTAGTGAAAGATCCATTGATCAATGATTATCTTGAAAACCTCACGCAAGAGCTTGCAATGCATGCTGATCTTGAACAAACCCAATTTGACATCGTGGTTTTAAAGAGCCAATCTTTAAATGCATTTGCAGTCCCTGGTGGTGTCATCGGACTAAATGCAGGGTTATTTCATCATACTGCATCTGAACAAGAGCTGGCAGCCATCATTGCTCATGAGCTTGCTCATTTGAGCCAGCGTCATTTTGCACGCAATTTAGAAACAGCTAAAAAAAATCGGCTCCCACAGCTTGCTGCCCTTTTAGGAAGCATCATCATCGCAGCTGCTGATAGCAAAGCTGGGATGGCCGCCCTAGCTACCACCCAAGCCGCCATTAAACAAAATCAACTACGCTATAGCCGAGAAAACGAAAGAGAAGCGGATCGTATAGGCATTCTAACGCTAATAAAAGCTGATAAAAACCCATATGCTATGCCTGGTGTTTTTGAAAAAATACTCAAGCAGTCACGCTACAATGACTTTAATATTCCAGAATTTCTATTAACACATCCTTTGAGTGAATCTCGAATTGCTGACTCACTTAATCGCGCTGAGCGTTATGAAAAAAAATCCTATACGGATAATTTAGATTACTACTTAATGACAGTCCGTACTGAAATGCTGTTTGCAGACAATGCTCATGTCATGATTAAAAAATATCAGGATACCTTAAAACAAAATCCCAGCGGAGATCATCTTAATGCAACACGCTATGGATTGATTCTTGCGTTAACTCGTGCCGGTAAATTCTCAAAAGCAGACAAATTAATTAGTCCTTTATTAGAAAATGACCCTTATCGCAACGCCTACATTATCGCTAAAGCTGACATTGATTACTATTCAGGAAAAACATCACAAGCAATCAATCTACTCAAAGGCCATCATGAAATAAATCCAGAAAATCACCCCATCACCAT
>JAUIKI010000053.1 GCA_030430875.1 Gammaproteobacteria bacterium
CGAAGGAAATAAGTATGATGAGCCTGGAATATTTGCATTAAATAACGCTCCGCCCTATCAAAACGATCTTGACAACATTTGGGGCGATAATAATTTTTACAATATTAATAATTCGACCACCAGTGCCAATGGCCAGACGTCGGCGGCAGAGGTTTTCTTTGGCCTCACGATGGCAAGTCATATGTATGAAAAAGTGTTTAATTATAAAGGAATTAAAGGAGATAGCCTTGCTGATGGAATAAGAGCCTATGTGCACTTTGATGCTTCTGATCCTGGCGCTTATTATACTGCTGGAACGGATAGAATTGTCATTAGTAATGATTCTTATAACTTTAGCTACGCGATGGCTGCTTATGTCGGACATGAATATTTTCATGCGATTGAGGACAGTAGGATAGGCTTCAAATATTCTAATCCTATCAGCGAAGGGTTGGCGGATATTTTTGGATTCTGTGAAAGGGTCTATACAAGTAATTTTATAGACACACAGGCACATGCTAATAGCCTACCAAAATGGGTTTATTGGAATGATCCTATTTTGCTCTATGGCAAGTTTCTTATTGCGCCAGCAGAAAACAAGTATTACGAATATAATTTTAAATCAAGTGGTTATTCCCTATTTAAAAAAAATAAGCAGCTGGTAACTTGGGATCCAAGAAAGGAAATGTATGACTATACTCACAAAGCTGGCGGAATTTTGCAGAAAGCATTTTATCATTTAGCCGAAGGCGTCAGCATGACCTGGATCGATGGACAAGAGAATCCACGTTATTCATATTTTCTGCCAGTGTCTGGATCTTTTGATGGGCTGGGACTCGATAAAGCCGCTAAAATATATTTTGGTGCAGTTCGAGGTGAAAATAAGGTGTATTTTAACCGCTATTCCAGAAGTGTTCTTGATGCAGCAAGCCCTCTTGTGAAATATACAGCTAATGCATATAACAAAAATGATGTGGTATCGACAGAAATGCGTCGAATGCGTGATTCTTTTGCAGCGGTGAATATCGGTGTGACCCAAGAAAGCCATGAGTTCTATCAAGCAAAGAAAGAGAAGCATCCTAACTTAGCATTTCCCGTTATGAGTGCTGGAACAAGAACTGACGGCACACGCTTTGACTTCGAGAAGAAAGTCTTTTATGAATTAACACCCAATAATAACTGGGATACTAAGCTTAAGATTCAATCGTTAGGTGCCAGTGGCTTTGGTCATAACTGGGTGGGTTATCTTCATAATGATACGGATGTTGATTACTATAAAGTGATCATTCCTGCTGGAAAAACCATTCAAGGCCATCTGATTTCTCCACGTCACGCCAATTTTGATTTGTTTGTTTACGATGCCAGCAAGACTGAAATTCATAAGTCCACAAAAGCCAAATTATATAAAGACACTTATGCGATTGTGAATCCAAACCAGGCTGCCCCGATCACGGTTTATCTGAAAGTGGTCAGAGCGGCAGGAGAGGATTCCTACAGTCAGGGTTTTACTAAGTATGACATGAGGCCTTATAACCTCTTTATTGGCGTGCAACAGTAACTCCTTCACTTTAGGTTAGCTACTTGCGATCGACAAAGTAGCTAACCCTTGTAGTAGTCAAATTTTTTGTAAGCAAATTAAGCCACATTTTCCAATAAAGCTGCTTTTTCTGCTGGGGTGATATCACCCCAGCGTAGAATGCAGTCGTTCTCTCTACCCTCGGTAGTAAGCTACCTGAACTCCAAATAACTGTTTTTTCTTACAATGATCTCAATATGCTCGAAATGCGTATTTATTTCAGATAAACTTCCTTCTCTAAATCTATTTGCACCGTTAGCAACAAGGCGAGAACAATAGAAAGTGGCTAAAAATCGCCTATTTTTGTTGAAAACTTCGCAATAAGTGATTTCTTAAACAAATATGGACACCGTTATGTTAAAACGAACCACGCTTTATGAGAAACACCAGGCATCCGGTGCAAAATTGGTTGATTTCTCTGGTTGGGAAATGCCAATTCACTATGGCTCTCAATTGGAAGAGCATGATGTTGTGCGCAAAGATGTCGGCATGTTTGATATTTCACACATTACAAGTTTGGATGTTACGGGCAAAGATGCTAGGGTGTTTTTGCGATATTTGCTTGCCAATGATGTTGAAAAATTAACAAATGTTGGACAAGCGCTTTATACCGGTATGTTGGATGAAACTGGCGGCATTTTAGATGATTTAATTGTTTATCGAATGCAAGAAGACAATACTTTTTATCGATTGATTGTCAATTGTGCAACCCGCAGCAAAGATTGTGCCTGGATCAATCAACATAGCGCTCAATTTGCCGTGCAAATTTCTGAACAGGCAAATGTGAGTATGCTTGCCATCCAAGGTCCGAACGCTCGTGAAAAATTAAGCCAAGTTATGCCAAAACTGGCTGAGAAAATTGAAAAATTAGCCTATTTTCATAGTTTTACTGATGGCGATTGGATGATTTGTGCAACTGGTTATACGGGTGAAGATGGTTTTGAAGTGATTATTCCTGATGCGGAGATTGAAGCTTATTGGGACCACCTGTTAGCCAGCGATGTCAAGCCATGTGGTTTGGGTGCTCGTGATACACTGCGGCTTGAAGCAGGTATGAATTTGTATGGCACTGATATGGATGAGTCAATTAATCCGTATGAAGCAAATATGGCTTGGACTGTGGCATTGAAGCCAGTTGATCGTAATTTTGTTGGACGTAATGCACTTGAGGGCTTAATTGATGCTGATAATCGAAAGTTGGTTGGCATTATCTTGGATGCAAAAGCAATTCTTCGATCACATCAACAAGTTTTTCATGATGGGAAGAATGTTGGTGAGATAACCAGTGGTAGTTTCTCGCCTACGTTGCAAAAATCGATTGGCCTTGCTCGTGTGAATTCATTTAATGGATCTTGTGAAGTGGAAATTCGAGGTAAACGTTTACCAATAAGTATTGTGAAGCCTCCGTTTGTTCGGAAGGGAAAAATTGTTTATCAATCATTGGAGATTTGATTATGGGTATGATTCCAGCAGAATTAAAATATGCAAAAACACATGAGTGGGTGAGAACTGAAGACGATGGAACAGTCACAGTTGGCATTACTGATCATGCACAGCATGCATTGGGTGATATTGTCTACGTTGATTTGCCTGAAGTGGGTGATACATTGAAAGCAGGTCAAGAAGCAGGTGTTGTTGAGTCAGTGAAAGCAGCATCAGATATTTATGCGCCAATTTCTGGCGAAGTTATTGCTGTTAACGATGAGCTTGCTGATAATCCTGAAATGATCAATAACGATCCTTACACAGGTGGTTGGATTTTTAAATTAAAACCATTAGATGTGAACGAATTAGATGATATACAAGATTCAGATGTCTATAAAGAGTGGTGTGAATCTGGCGATCACTAAATCTTATTTTTGAATGGAGAAACAATAAACTATTTTCATTGTTCTTGAATGAATTTGACTTCGTTTTTAACGATATACTTAAAGAATAATTGGAAATCCTAAATAGGAGCGAGTTGATATTTAACGCTTACTTTCGACCGCTCCATTATTTTTCAACACCAGACTACAATTACGAAAATCATGGCATTTATACCACACACGCAACAAGATATCGCAGCGATGTTAGCAACCATTGGAGTTGATAGCATTGATCAATTATTTGATGAAATTCCAGAAGCACTTCGAGCTGGAATATTAACGCATGTCCCTGAAGAAATGTCAGAAATGGATGTGCTCAGGCTGATGTCTGACCGAGCAGCAAGCGATGCTAACGTATCAAGCTTTATCGGTGCTGGAGCCTATGAGCACCATATTCCAAGTGCCGTTTGGGATATTGCTACTCGTGGTGAATTTATGACGGCTTATACGCCGTATCAAGCTGAAGCAAGTCAAGGAACGTTGCAGTTAATTTATGAGTTTCAGTCGATGATGACGCAGCTGACAGGGCTGGATGTAGCCAATGCCTCACTTTATGATGGAGCAACTGCTCTTGCTGAAGCAATTTTGATGGCCGCGCGCTATAACAAACGCTTTGCAGGTAAAAAAGTTTTGTTGCCGCGTAATATTCATCCGCACTATCTGCAAACAGTAAAAACTATTGTTGCACATCAAGGCATTGAACTCGCTGAAATTGATTTTTCGGCGACAACAGGCCAAATTGATTTGGCGTGTCTTGCACAATTTAAGCCAGATGATGTGTTGGCTGTTGTCATTGCGCAGCCCAATTTTTTTGGTGTGATGGAAGATGTTGATGCAATGACTGATTGGGCAAAATCGCATAATGCTCTGGTGATTGGTGTTGTAAATCCAACCTCACTTGCGGCGTTGAAACCACCAGGGCAGTGGGGCACTGAAGGAGCTGATATTGCTGTGGGTGAAGGGCAGCCCTTGGGTGTTCCTGTCGCTTCAGGTGGACCTTATTTTGGATTTATGTGTGCAAAACAAGCTCTAGTTCGGCAAATGCCTGGACGAATTGTTGGACGCACAACAGACCTTGATGGCAAAGAAGGTTACACGCTGACATTGCAAGCACGTGAACAACATATTCGACGCGGCAAAGCGACTTCAAATATTTGCACAAATCAAGGTCTAACGGTGACTGCTGCAACCATTTATTTGAGTTTGTTAGGTCTTGAAGGTCTTAAGCGTGTTGCCAATGACTGCGTAGTAAAAACTCATCAGCTAGTGTCGGAGCTAACCAAACTTCCTGGTGTTGAGTTGTTGTTTAATAGCCCTTATTTTCATGAGTGTGCATTGAGGTTGCCAGTTGATGGTCATGTTATCCAGCAAAAAATGCAGGAAAAGTGCATTACCCCTGGATTAAATTTACAACCTTACTTTCCTGAGTTTGGAAATGCTCTGCTGTTGTGTGTCACTGAAACAAAAACCGATGCTGATTTGTCATGCTATGTTGATGCATTCAAAGCATGTTTGAAATAATTATTCATAACTTACCAACAATATTTTAAAGATCAGGATACAGCTATGACCATATTTGATATTTCAACCACAGGACGTAGAGCCACAGCTCAAGCACCTTTGAACATTGCAAATGTGGATGATTTAATTCCAAAAGCATTGCAGCGATCACAAGAGACAATTTTGCCCGAAGTGTCTGAGCTGGAAGTCGTTCGGCATTATACAAGGCTGTCACAAAAAAATTTTTCAATCGACACCCATTTTTATCCGTTGGGTTCTTGCACCATGAAATATAATCCACGTGGTGCGCATCATGCTGCCAGCATGCCAGGATTTAAACAACGCCATCCATTAGCTCCTTTAGTCTATAGCCAAGGCTATTTGAGTTGTATTTACGAATTACAAGAATTTATCAAAGATGTCACTGGTATGAAAGGTGTGTCATTGACGCCTATGGCTGGTGCTCAAGGAGAATTTGCAGGTGTTGCAATGATTAAAGCCTATCATCTCAGTCGAGGTGATTTTGTGCGTGATGAGATTATTGTGCCATCTGCAGCACATGGTACTAATCCAGCCACTGCTGTGATGTGTGGCTTCAAAGTAAAAGAAATCCCAGTTAAATCCGATGGTGATGTTGATTTAGAGGCACTTAAACAAGTAGTCACTGAGCGCACGGCAGGAATCATGCTGACTAACCCATCAACCTGTGGAGTCTTTGAGCGAGATATTGAAACAATATCAAAGATGATTCATAAAGCAGGTGGATTGTTATATTACGATGGAGCAAATCTCAACGCAATTTTAGGACGCGTCAAACCAGGTGATATGGGTTTTGATGTGATGCATTTAAATTTACACAAAACGTTTGCTACTCCGCATGGTGGTGGTGGACCAGGTTCTGGACCAGTGGCTGTTGGAGAACGATTACTACCATTTTTACCAACTCCGATTGTTGGTAAGCAACATCAGTCTGAAAAAGTAACGTATTACTGGTTGACTGAAAAAGATATTCCTCAGTCAATTGGTCGACTGTCTGCTTTTATGGGGAACGCAGGTATTTTATTACGAGCATATGCCTATTCACTCCTCCTTGGTCGTGATGGCATGCACGAAGTAGCGGAATTTTCGACATTAAATGCAAATTATTTATTAAAACGTTTGGAACAAGCAGGATTTAAAATTGCGTATCCAACTCGACGAGCAAGCCACGAATTTTTAATTAGCTTTAGTCGCGAAGCAAAAGAATATAAAGTGAGTGCAATGGATGTTGCAAAGCGTTTACTTGATTATGGGTTTCATGCGCCGACAACTTATTTTCCATTATTAGTGCCAGAGTGTTTTTTGATTGAACCAACCGAAACAGAATCAAAAGAAATTATTGATGCGTTTGTTGAAGCCATGATTAACATCCTTGATGAGATTAAAAGCAATGCAGATATAGTGAAGAAAGCGCCGCATTCTCTTCCTGTTAAGCGTTTGGATGATGTGAAGGCTGTGAAAGAGTTGGATGTGCGTTGGGAGTCAGGGAAAAATTCATGAACTATTGGCTTTTGAAATCTGAACCTTCTACGTTTGGCATTGATGATTTAAAAGCGCGTCCTAAAAAAACCGAACCATGGGATGGGGTGAGAAATTATCAAGCACGTAATATGCTGCGAGATGAAATAAAAAAAGGAGATTTAGCCTTTTTTTATCACTCTAACTGCAAGCCGCCTGGAATTGTTGGGGTAGTGGAGGTTGTAAAATCAGGCTACCCTGACCACACTGCTTTTGATCCTGATTCAGCATATTTTGATGCGAAAAGCCAACCTCAAAACCCGCGCTGGTTTATGGTTGATGTGAAGTTCGTTAAGAAATTTCCTGAAATTATTTCATTGGATATATTGAAGAAACAGCCTGAATTAGAAGGGTTTCCTCTATTGCGAAAAGGAAATCGTCTATCAGTGATGCCAGTTGCCGCTGAGCATTGGAACTTTGTGCAAGGCTTAGTAAAAAAAGACTAATGCTTTTTTTTGCCTGATTTTTCTGTTCTTTATTACAAAGGTTTTAGGCTAATTTTTTTAATAAAAACATCTAATTTTCTCAGTAATTTAAACTATGAAACAGTATATGAAGCGGTTCCAACTGCAATGAGCTGGTCTTCATCATTGTGTAACTCCATTCGGGTAACTGCAACTCGACTGCCAAATCGTAAAATATATGCCGTGCCAATAAAAAAATTACCTAAACCAGGACGAAGATAGTCAACACGTAAATCAATTGTGCTAAGTCGGCTAAAGCGTTTTACTTTCTCTTCTATTGGCAAATCGATATTTCGTTTAAGTAGGGCAATAAACGTTTGAAATCCACCCACAACATCCAATACTGTTGAAATAACACCGCCATGGAGAATGCCACGAGTGAAATTTCCAACTAACTCTGGACGAGAGTTTAGTTTGACGGTGACATGATTTTCATCAATGGTATGCACTTTAATATTCAGAAATTCATTAAATGGAATTTGTTTTTCTAAAATGACTTTGACAGTTTTTAATGAATTTTCCATATGTTTTTGATAGTTACTTTTTTGAGTTGATATTATGTTTTCATTGATTGTCGTCATTGAGGAATATGGTTTTTTTGTTTATGAGCACATTGATTGAATATTGTACTTTTTTTGCATAATGATTGCTATAAAATAAAGTGATTGTAACGGATTGATACCTTTACAATAAAGCGCAGTGAAGGAAAGATGTTGTAGCTTTACACTGATGCATATTCTTCGCGTTCACCTAGCCATCGGCGAATCAGTGGATTGATGCTTTCAGGATAGTTTTGCAAAAGTTCTAATGCACATTGTTTTATTTTTGGAAGAAGATGAGCGTCGCGAGTCAAGTCAGCAATTCGCAGATTGACTAATCCAGTTTGGCGTGTTCCAAGCACTTCGCCTGGTCCTCGAAGCTCTAAATCTTTTTCAGCAATGATGAAGCCATCATTTGTTTTTCGCATGACGGCTAAACGTTCTTTAGCCTGCGCTGATAATGGTGATTGATAAAGTAACACACAGTAGCTTGACGCGGCACCTCGTCCAACTCGTCCTCGTAATTGATGTAATTGAGCAAGTCCCAAACGCTCAGCATTTTCAATAATCATGACGCTGGCAAATGCTCAATTAATTAC
>JAUIKI010000054.1 GCA_030430875.1 Gammaproteobacteria bacterium
CAAAACGACTTTGGCGATTGATTGGTTCTTCACTCTCTTTCTCTTTCTCTTTCTCTTTCTTATCTTGTGAACCTTGTTCAATGTGTTCTTGAAAAACTTTAAAAAAGACTTTGTCATTATTTTGCAAGTTGTAAACTTCCAGTTTAAAGTCTCCTTGTTCATCAGATTTCGTTTCTGACAAATAGATACTTTTCTTGTCTAAATAATGATAAGCACGCACGATAAGCCCTGCAATGCTCTGTCGACTCAAAGCGTGAATAACGCGACCAGTAATTGCTTGCGTTGCACCAAGTTCAACCTCGATAGTCGGTTTGATTGCTAACTTATCTCCCTGAAATCGCAAACCTGGATTATCAAGTAAATTTTGCTTTACAACTAAACTATTAGCGTAAAACAGTTCAGCATCTATTTCGATAGGAAATATCTGGCCAAGATTAAGTTGAAATTTTCCATTTTCATCTGTTATAACTTCACTTGTTTTTCTGATATTTTTATCTTCAATGAAGTCTAAATACTTGATTCCCATTCGAATCATCATGAGAGGTAATTTTTGTTTTTTGCTTTTTGACTGAAGCAAACCGTCAATTGATATCTGAGTTTTAAAATCAGAGTTACTGTCAAGGATCACTTTTTGATTTGGATACCAAACGAGAGAACCATGGACAAACTTCGAGTAACGTCCATGGTTTCCACCAGGTGCCGGTAATTCATTCGCTATGGGATAACCTAATGAACTTTTTTCTTTGCCTAATTTTTTCCAGTGTTGATAAATTTCACCCAAAACTGCATGTGTGCCATGTTCAGGATGACTAATAATAATGCCATTACTAAGTTCGCAGTATTCAACTTTTTTTGTTTGTTTTTTACGGGAGCGTTCTGAACCATCAGTGACGATAATGCTTTCACCTTTTTGCATACTACTTTTTAGCTCACCAAGTGTAGATATTTTTTCTCGGTAGAGCTCATTAATTTCACCAGTGAGAATGTAGGCTTTTTTAGAATCATTGCTAGGATAAACGCTACCATTTTCGAAGTGTTGTGCTGTAATTCTTCTAGGACTTGAGTGAATAGGCAAACCAAGTGTATCTTTATCTTTGATCCATTCATCATGAATCACTCCTAAAATGATATAACATCTTTTTCTCTTCTTGTTGTATACAATGCTGCCTTTTTCAAATTGACAATATGGATTACTTTTAAAATCACCACTTTGCACAGGCAATCCAAGTGACTCATAGCGGTTTCTTTGGCTGAACCATTGCCGATAAATACTCCCTTCAAGTATTTTTGTTTCACGACTACTTTTAATCCATAAAATAGCCCCGTTTTGAAAGCAGCTATAGTGCATTTTACCGTCGGAGACAACGTTTACATCGCTTGTTGGATACCCAAGTGAACCACCCATTGATCCTTTCTCGTCCCAAGCCTTTTTGATGTCGCCATGCACCTCATAAATTCCAGTTTTGGGATGCCGACAGATAATTCCATGTTGAAAATAAACATAGTCTCCTTTGTTATCTGGCGTTTTACTTTCATCGGACTTTGGCAATCCAAGAACACTGTCATGTAATCCTAGTTGTTGCCATTTTTTATAAATGACTCCATACACTGCATAAGCTTTATTTACATTAAGGAAATTTTTACTAACAACAATAGCTCCTTTTTGGAAATATTGTACGAGAGAGTTTTCTCGATTTACTCCCCATGCTGGTTTTCCGAAAACAACCTTCCCTCCTGCAGAAAGGTATTTTTGAATCTGTAATGCTTTTTGCTGTTTAAAATCAGGCATTATGTACTCCTATTTTGCAAACTTTAATTTTATTCATGATTCATGCATTAATTTTCTAGAAAATGTTTCGGATACATATACCTTGCAATTCCGTCAATCAAACTCATGCTGAAGGAAATTGCAAGAGCTGATATAGCAAAAATTGAAGCTGCTGCTGGCAGTCCAAAAGCGAAGGTAGCAAGTAAAGCAGCGCTCCCAAGTGCACCAAGTGTATGGGAAACAAGGCTATATGTATCATTGTCTTGATAAGCTTGATACGCATAATGAGAAGAAAATAAAACTCCTGCTGAAGCGCCTGCAACTCCAGATAGTTTTCCACCAACACCAAGTAATTTACTTGCCATAGATCCAGAAGCTAACGCACCTGCTTGCCCTGCTGCTGATTTAAACATGAAACTTCCCGTCGCGTATGCAGCTCCCCCTATTGATTCGGCTATGCCAATACCTATGCCTGAATATTTCACTAAAGGGTTTTCTATTTCTGATGCAACATACACTCCGAGCGCTCCAGAGACCATCGAAGCAGTACCAAGCAAGGCACCCCACTTTCTGAGTGTCGGATATTCCGTTTTTGATTGGATTGTCTGTTGAGGATTATCATGCGTATCCAACCCATGAGAAGCGACACTTCCTCGTTTTAGCGCTTGGTTTTGTACCAGTTTTGCTGAATATTTTTCAAATACTGGCTTTTGTTTGCTGTAAGGCGCTTTTCCACCGTGCTGTTGACGGGTTGATTCTAGCTCAATATCAATTTTCTTTTGCAGATTAGTATCCTCCAGCAAATAGCCTTCCGCATTCTTCGCTTCGTCATAACCTTGTTTCCCTGACCAAAGATTGAGTGTCAGCTTATCTTGTAGGGAATAACCAAGTTGTACTGCCCCATATTCTCTGCTTGCCGCATCAAAGGCTAGAAACCCTTGTTTTGATAATTCTGGGGGGGATAAAAAGTCTGCTTGCACACCATCTTTTCCAAAGTTTATGTCTACCAGCGAAATTGTGTCACCCTGTTCTTTTCTTGTCCCACTAGGGTCTGAAAAGAGAATGGGATTTCCATTACAATAAGCATAAAGATTAAAACCATCCACAGGACCAGTGGGATCTGGGTTAAGCCAACGTCCTAACCAAGGAATGTAATAACGTTGTCCATGGTAATAAAGACCTGTGCTGCTGTCGCGTTCCTTTGCTGTATAACGGTAATCACGAAGCTTAACTTCTTTTGCTTTCTCTCCAGTTAATAATGAGGTTCCTCCATAAGGATAATATTCTTCATAAGAAATAAGTTGTGCCTTCTGATTGAGTTCCAAAGAAGCTGAATCCAAGTGATTGCTATACTGATAGTGTATCTTTGGCAATTTCTGCTGATCATTTTCCCAAGAATGCACCAATGCGATTCGCTTCTGATCGTCCATAACATGTAAGCTGTAACGTGATTCAATTATCTTCTTTTCATTATCTTTGATGCGGTAACACCTTTTAATTTCACAAGAGCCTAAATAAATTTTTTCTTCAATTTCACAAATGGTGTTGTTTTCTAGCCAACGCTCCCAAACTTTTCGAATGCGTTGCCCAGACGCATCATATACGTAATATTCTGCATCATTTTCAGCGCCATCTCGAACCACTAAATCAACTTTTTTGAGTTGATTGCTTTCGTTCCAATGCAGCTTAGGAATGTTTGCTAGCTGGGTTAAATTTCCAGAAACATCATAATACTCTTCGGGGTTGGTGTTACCGCCTGTTTTCAAAACAGCACGGTTTGATTGAACAGACACAGATAAATTCAGTTTAAATGGCTTAAATCCCTGGTGTTGAATTTGAGTTAAATTACCTGCATCATCGTATTGATATTGACGCTGATATGGATGCAGCTTTTTAGCATCGTTGATTGACACTGAAGAGCTAGCCCAACATTCAATCGCTGTATTGGCTTCATGCTCACGACCTGTTGCTTGAGTTAAGCGATAGAGTGCGTCGTAGGCAAAACGCATACTTGGATCAATTTTTTTATTTTTATTAAACGCCGACTCATGAGAGTTGTCTTTAATTTCTAAAATGTTGCCAATAGGATCGTAACGATAACTAATATCTTGTATACGCTTCTGGTCGCTTTGGCGAACTGTTAACAGTTTTACCAAACGAAAATTTTTCTCATCGTATTGATAATAAGTCGTGGTACCATTTCCATATTCAATTTGTTCACGCTGTCCCTTGGCATTATATTGAATAGATTTTACAAAAGATTGAGCTTTTTTATGATTAGCTAATTTAACGTTGATGCCTTTCAACTGCCCTGATTGATGATACTGGGGAAAAATAGTGCTATTATCAGTAGCTTTTTCTTTAGTCAAACGACCTAATGCATCAAAAGCCATTTCTTTTACAAAGCTCTCCTGGCTTAATGTAACTTCCTCATTCCAGTTGACTGTGTCACGATAGTTTTCACGCAGTGTTATCATGCTTTTTTTAGGTTCAGCTTTAAAACTATAGCTCGGCATTTCTTTTAACCCGGCATTATCATAATGACGATAAAGTTGTCCATTTAGATTGTATGTTGAAGCATCTGGAACTGTCTCACCGTAGACAAACTTCTGAAGCAAGTGTATTTTTTTATCTAGTGTACAATATACGTGTTCTAAACGGCCGAATAGATCATAAGACATACTGTGATGCATATCATCACTATCCCAAGATTCTCGCACTCGGCCAAGCGCATCATAAAGTTGTAAAGATATCCCTGAATCCATCGATTGAGTGGCTATTTTGTTTCCTAACAAATCGTATATATATTGAAAATTTGCGATTTGCTTGTTAGCTTTGCGTGTTTTATTTAGCTTCACTTGGCGGGCATCAATATGATGACTGATATTGCCATAATGATCATAATGCGTTTGTGAAATCAGAGGGATTTTATCAGCCTCATCGTAAACCCATTCTTCAACGCTTCGCCCCAAAGAATCAAGATGACTTATATTAGGTGTATTAGCGTGTGTAAGGATTTCTTTGAAAGCCTTAGCATTTTTTTGATATGCCACGCTTTCTAATAGTGTATCATTGGCATCAAATTGAGATGAATACCAAGCATTGAATTCGACTCGTTCGAAAAAACCATCAGGACTGTCTTTACGTATTTCTCGCAATAATGGGTCGTAATATAATGTTGAACTGATACCATAATATTTAAGTTCATCATCTTTTTCATAATCAAAAGTACTACTATAAAAAGGCTCAAACTCTTGAATAGGTTTTTGTTTATTATTGTATAGCACTCGCCCTGAAACGAGATATCGACGCTCCACATAATCGCTTATGAGTTCATCATTATTATCTTTAGTCAGCTGCCCATTCTTATTGCGCAATAATGCAGGACCTGCTTCAACTATAGTCTTCGATTGTAGATTCCGAGAAAAGCCATCATAGTAATTTAAACCAACCACCACCTCACTAGCTTCATTCCCACTCAAGTCACTAACATGTGAAGCACGTTGAATACTAAGACTGCTGAGTGGTTCAGCACGTTCTTCCCAGGCTTTATCATCATAATAAAAGTAAGCACTGGCTCCTTGAAGATATTCTTGCGGAGCAGTAATAACGGCTTCAAGTGTTGCTGGAATTGTCTGATACTCAGTAATTGGTAAATCACCTCGATTTTCACCTTCTTCTATTCCATAACAACTCATAGCGACAACTCGTCCCCATGCATCGGTGAGTATTTCTGAGTAATTGTCATTAATATCAATATGCCTCCAAGGTTCAAGCGTACGATAATCTATTTCCACACTGTTTTGATTACCAACAGAATCGCAATGTTTCACAACGCAAAAATCATATTGATCGTAAATAATCTCTTCTTTTACACCAAAGGGGTCAACTGTTTTAATGGGAAGACAGAATTGATCTGCCGTTAAATAATAATGTTTTTCTGAAACAGACCAATAGGCTTGTTGATCAAGCTGATAACCATAGTCTATGAGCTGTTGATGAGAAACTTTATTTTCATAAACTGATAAAATCTGTTCTTTTGTCAATGCAAGTGACTTGGTATGATGAATTAGCGCTAGAATAGAACTTTGACCAACTGGTAACATCTCACTTTGTTCTTTATTCCAATAATAATATTGTTTTTCCGCAGTGGGAATCTTGTTAGTACTTTGGTCTTTCCAAATTGATTGCAACTCTTCAATGCTAAAGTAATCATGAGATGTGTTAATATTAAGAAGCTGGTAATTTTTTTGTGTTGTTATAATACCTAAGCAAAAATCACTCGAATTTATATGATGATAATCAATATTTTCGATTGCAATATGCATATTTTTTTGTTGCAAGAGACGCTTTGCTATCGACTTACGACGAGGATAAACCACTTTAGCCTGAATGCGTGTGTAGCCAAACTCATCAGTATCTAAAATAAAATTGTGGTCAATCCGAGGATCTTCTGGATTACGCTCGTAATGATATTGAATAGACTCAAGCGCACTACAGAAAAAGCTCGCACAATGCGCGCCCATACGTTGCTGCAAAGGTTTTATTTGATAACGTGACTGGCTAACAGTGTAAGGATGAGGATTACCATCATCCGCATAAATTTCTTGACGTATTTGACATCCTTTGAGAGAACGATAAGCCTCTCTCAAGGTCTCAGTATCCTGTTTATCACAATTTAAAAAATAAGAAGTAGGCATCGAATATGCGTGCATATCTCCTTGATAAAAATGTTTTTTCAAGTGCTCTTCAAGCAGAAATGCGCCGGTGTGAAACCAAGTCTTTGTATGAGAGGCTGCTATAAAACTGGAGGAATTCTGTTTTTCAATTGCAAATTTCTCTGTATCCCATTGCTCAACCCAAGCAAAGCCACGAAATTCTCGATCACTACTATCATAATATCCATCATGATATGCATAACGTGTACAAAGTTCGGTATTGCTTATGAGGTCTCGAGTGATCATATGGCTAACAACATGAACTGGAAACGACAATTGATTTTGCCAATGTTTATTTGACTCACTATCGCGAATAAAATCTTCTGTCGAACTGCGATAAAAATATTCTGTTTCAGAACCGCGGTTATTAATGCTTTTTTTTAGCAAGAAAGGTTTTTGGCTACTTAAGAGGTCAATATAACGAAAACGTTTTCCAGAACCAGAGTCATAAGACCAAAGTAAGCAACAACATCCATTACCCAGCAAATCAATTAATCGGCAGTCGTTAGGTGTGCTGTAATTTGGTAATACATCTAGAGATTGTGGCTCTGAAAAAGCATTGCCAGATTCATTGTAATAAAGATCACATCCCTCTCTACCAATATACAAAATATCTGTTGTACCTGTGCCATCAATATCACCTAAGCGCAGACGCTTAGAATCAAAAAGCTCCTCATAGTCAAAAACAGGTGCATTGGCCATGCTGACCTTTCCACCAAAGTGGCCGTAACCCAAGTTAGGCCAATAACAAATTTCACCATTGCGAACACGTACAATATCACTTAATCCATCACCAGACATATCAGCTAAATGAATTGACTGAGCTTCATCAGCAAATAAAAATTTTGGTCCTTGTTTTTCATCCAAGGATTGATATTGCTGGTGCCACTCACCAAAACCTTTACCGCCTTTTCCTTCAATCCATATTAATTGGTCTTCCTTTGAGATTAATAGATCAGAAAAACCATCACCGGTTAGATCAATCCAGCGTAATTGAGGATCCTGCCAATCGATATGCGGCATTTCATTTAATTGGTATCCATGTGACCAACAATTTTGTGATTGTGATTTAGATGAAGCGCATTTAAAATAACGTGCTTCATTTTCACTAAAGCAAAGTAGTTCATATTTACCATCATTGTCTATATCAGCAATTTGGCTTCGTCCTTGCTTTATTGACAAAGCATTCGGTTTTGATAAAATTTGTGTCAAAGCAGCCAGCCTACCTTTACCTTTATTTTCAGCATAATACCAAGCATTTTCTTTTTGAACTAAAAGACCTGGTAGTGCTTGTCCCCACAAGTCTATCCATTGAGATGACTCGTTTTTGTTTAGGTGCAGTAAGTCATTCGCATCTAAATCTTGTATAGCTTGTTGCAAGGAAGCTTCTTGATAATCTAAACTTAAAGGCGGGCTAAGATGAGCTTTATTTTGGTAAAAAGCTATAGCTTGAATAGATATTAATAAGCTATAGCGATTATTCTTTTGATATTTTAAATCTAACGAACAAACTGGTCTTGGATTGTCATCTAATTTAGAAAAGTGATGGAACATGATAATGCGT
>JAUIKI010000055.1 GCA_030430875.1 Gammaproteobacteria bacterium
CAACATTAGTTTGTCTCTGACTGTTTTTGATAGCTTAATATATGCGTTTGATGATTTAGTCGCTTAGCACGTTCTCCGTATTTGGTTTCTGGGTAACGAAGATGTTCTGGAATGGTGGGTAAGCATTTTAATTGTTCTATCCCATCACAGGTGATTTGAGCATGCTCAGCATAGTGATCATTATCTATTTTAATCACAAGATATCCGAGTGGTTTCAAAATTGATAGTAGGTTTTCAATGAAGGTTGTCTGAATCAATCGACGTTTATGGTGCCGTTTTTTGTGCCAAGGATCTGGATGAATAATGTAGATAGCATCAAAGGAGTTAGCAGACATGGTCAGATTCAGAAACTCAGTGACATCTCCATGAAACACGCGAATATTTGAAATTTTTTCTCGACTAATTTGATTGAATAAACTACCAATGCCCGGTTTGTAAACTTCGATACCAACAAAATCTTGTTCAGGGTGCTGTTTGGCTTGAGTGAATAGTGCATCGCCCATGCCAAAGCCAATTTCCAATATACGTTTACTGTCTCGATGAAATTTATTATCTCGATGAAACAAAGTTTGCCAATCTAATGTGGGGTTATCAGATGGAATACCAAATTGATCCCAGTATGTTTGATAGGCAGATTCTTGAGATGGTGTGATACGACCTTCTCGGCGAACAAAACTTTTTATCGTACGCAGTGGCCTTGATTCAGTCATGGCTTTATATTAGATTTGCATTATAGAAATAGTTGGAATTAAAAAGCGTTGAGTTAAAAAAACGTACCATCAATTGGAGAAGATGCTTGAGCATATAATTTTCTTGGCATGCGTCCGGCAAGAAATGCTTCGCGTCCTGCAATAATAGCGTGCTTCATTGCAGAGGCCATGAGAATTGGATTTTTTGCAGCAGCAATGGCAGTGTTCATCAATACACCATCACAACCTAGCTCCATGGCAATCGATGCATCAGATGCCGTGCCAACACCAGCATCAACAATAATTGGCACATTTGCATTTTCAAGAATTAATTTGAGATTATACGGATTACGAATCCCAAGTCCTGAGCCGATAGGGGCTGCCAGTGGCATCACAGCAACACAACCAATTTGCTCGAGTTCTTTGGCAATGATTGGGTCGTCGCTGGTATAGACCATGACATCAAACCCATCGTGTATTAATACTTCGGCAGCTTTGATGGTTTCAACCACGTTAGGATAAAGTGTTTTTTCGTCGCCTAGTACTTCTAGTTTTACTAGTTTATGTCCGTCTAATAATTCGCGCGCTAATTGACACGTTCGTATCGCGTCTTTCGCACTATAGCAGCCGGCTGTGTTGGGTAAAATAGTGAATGTTTCGGGAGAAAGATAATCCAGTAAATTTGCTTCTTGTTTATCTTGACCAATATTGGTTCGACGAATCGCAACGGTGACAATTTCTGCGCCGCTACTAACAATAGCGTCACGGGTTTGTGAAAAATCTTGGTATTTTCCAGTGCCAACAAATAATCGAGAGCTAAATTCTTTTCCAGCAATAGTAAGCGTGTCATTTGAATGCATTAACCACCTCCGATGGCGTGAACAATTTCTACAATATCATGTTCATTCAGTTGAGTTGTTGTGTGTTGGCTGCGTGGCACGATGACTTCATTGAGCTCAATCGCAATCCGCTTGTTGGTTAAATTCAATTGTTGCACAAGCTCAGCCAATGAGGTTGCTTTTTTTGTTTGATAAGACTCATTGTTGAGTTTGATGGTGATTGTGTTAGTCATGTTTTTTTGTCATAAAAGCCCAGCACAGTGCCAACCAGCCTGTGATGAGGCTGAGTCCACCAATAGGGGTGATGAAACCCACTTGTCTGAGTTGGAAAATGGTTAATAAATAAATGCTTCCGGAAAATAATACCACGCCGAACAACAGAAAGGCACTGGTGAACAGCATTTGTCGTTTGGAGAGAAATTTTGGCGTTAATCCAAGCAAAGCAATGACCAGTAATGCATGAAATAATTGATAATAAACAGCGGTTTGATAGGCTTTTGCACTATCTCCCAATTGCAAATAGTGACTGCCTAACGCACCCATAATCACAGCGATTGCGCCAAGTAAGGCGGCTAGGGTTGAGAAAAAACGCATCATGGTGAATTTGGTTCTATGTGTTAGGTTAAAAATGATATTTTGCCAATGAGTGTGTATGATAACATGGTTAAAATGAGTTGGTTTCAATAGTTGCTTTTTTACCCGGGCAAGCAGCACATTAATGATGCCAAACCCAATTGATCGTAAGAACTCTGGTTATTTCGCAGGAATGGATAATCAATTTACGCAAGGAAGGAGTGAGAAAAGACGCAAGCTGCATGCCAATGGATGATTCGTTTTATTTTCATAACACTTTTTATCATCAATCCAGCTTTTGCCCTGGTTGGTGATGTGCAAGTTGCACCCGATCGTTCATGGTCAAACCTTGGTAATGTTCCAGGTAATTATGGGTCAGGTCAGGCGGTGTGTGATGCACGAGCTGAGTTAATTAATTATGATGCATTAATTTATGTCGATTTGAATGTGGGTGATGAGATACCTTATGATGGAAAATGCCAAATTCCAGAGACAGATCCACCTAAATATATGGCCAGTCCAGGCAACTTTTATTATTGTCCAACTGATTTTGATACAGCAGATGAAACTGTTTATATTTGGTTTTCAACTTATTCAGGTCGCTTTAAAGGACACAATGCATACTATTATTATCGCTATAAAGATAAAATTGATCATAAAAAGAATCTTGGCATAGGCCAAAGCCAGACTTGCTCGTTTTTTGGTAACCCTATCAATTTTTTGACAGGCAATAAGGTTCAAGTTGAAACAGACTATCAAAGCGCTCATGCGATGCCATTGGAATTCACTCGGTATTACAACAGCATGGGATATCAAGAGGAATTTAAATCGGCACATACTTTTTGGCCGTATCCTGTTGGTGTTTTTTGGCGGCATACATTTATGCGTCACATTACACTGGCCAGCAATAATATTCTGAGCACAGCACATGTCTATCGACCTGATGGGAAAGTCTTATATTTTTCATTGAAAGATAATGATTGGGTAGGAGAGTCTGATATTGATGATCGCCTGACATCAATGGCCGATGACAATGATAATATGATTGGCTGGCAATATATCACTGCAGATGACGCCGTTGAAACATATGATGCAAATGGACGCCTAACTTCAATTGCTCATCGATCAGGTGTCAAACAACAATTGTCGTATAACAATAATGATCAACTTCAATTGGTGACAGACAGTTACGGTCATAGCTTGCAGCTAAGTTATGATGATCAAAATCGCCTGGCTCAGTTAATTAATCCAATCAATGGAATTACAACGTATGGTTATGACGAAGATAGTAATTTAGCCAGTGTGACCTATCCTGATGGCTCTACAAAAACGTATCAATATACCCATGAAAAATATGACCATGCAATGACTGGCTTAATTGATGAAAATAATAACCTCTATGCAACCTAGGATTATGACAATGAAGGCCGTGCTATTTTGAGTGAGCATGCGCAAGGCGCAGAAAAGATCACTTTGTTGTATAACAATGCGAGTAAAGCGAAAGTAACTAATGCCAAAGGCAAGCTCACGCACTATCATTTTGATAGCATTAATAGTGTGCCAAGAGTTACCGAAGTTGAAGGGTTTCCATCGGACAATTGCGTTGGTGCCAATGCGTTTTATAGCTATGATGCAGATGGTCGACGCGAGAGCAAAACGGATTGGAATGGTGTACAGACTACGTATGCTTATAATGATCGAGGGTTAGAAATCAGCCGCACTGGGGCAGTCAACACAGCGGATGAACGTACTATTGAGACACAGTGGTATGAAGATTTTCGCTTAGCCACCAAAATTATTCAACCTGGATTAACCACTGAGTATCTTTATGATGCTGATGGTCGAATAAAACAACAAAAGGAGACTGATACAACCAATATAATAGATCCTTATCCCACGTTTGGTCGAACAAGAATCACGAATTATACCTACACTGAATTTCCCAACGGCGTGTTAAAAACAATGATGGTTGACGGTCCGCGAACCAATGTCATTGATGTGACTGTTTTTGACTATATGCACTTAACAAATTTGGTAGCAAAGCTGATGATTGGATTAGTAAAAATTGTAAAGGTAGTATCAATAGGGAGTTTCCTAAAAATTTAAGAAGTAAAACACTCGAAGAAATCAGAAAAGGTAGCAGTGCTGAATATAAAAAAGCATGGAAGCTATTGAATAATAAACGATTCCAAAAATAGGTGTATTATGTATTACTCAGTTAGCATTATGTATAAGAGTAAAAGAAATGATACTGAAACTCCACTATGGGAAGAACAGATTATTTTAGTTTCTGCCCTAGATGAAACTGAAGCTGAAGAAAAAGCCATAAAATTTGCAAGAAAATACGAAACTGAATTCGATGCTGCAAATTCAGGGAAGGTGACATGGAAGTTTTATCAAGTTGAAAGTGTATTCATTATCAATGATAAGCTCGAAGATGGAGTAGAATTATTTTCACGTTTTCTAAGGAATAGTGAGGCTGAAAGTATTCTCACTCCATTCAGTGATTAAAGTTATACAAATGTTGGTTTTGAAGCTATGATTTTAAGATATCGGAATACTAGGGTGCTTTAGCACTAACTCTGTTTTGCAAGTGTAACTTCAAGCCACCAGCTTCAGCTGATGGTGATTGATAAAACTCTGCCACAACTCCATTAATAGAATTGGTGAGTCTGCATTTTTCGCCTCAGTCTCACTCTTTTTTCTTCCATTGACTTTTATCACAATGGCCTCATAATTTTATTTTAAACACTGATCTCAAAATTTATGGCTATCCCAATGAATTCATCATCTCGACATTTCCCACAAACGCGATTACGTCGCTTGAGAACTTCTGAGTTGATGCGTCGTTTGGTGCGCGAAAATCAGCTGACGGTCGATGATTTAATTTACCCGATGTTTGTCAAAGCAGGAAAGGGTGGAGTTGAGACAATTCCATCGATGCCTGGGATTCATCGATTCAGTATCGACGAGCTGTGTAAAGAATGTGAAATCATAGCCAAGTTAGGAATTCTAGCGATTGCATTATTTCCAGTGATTGATGAGCCATTAAAATCTTCTGATGGCCAAGAGGCATTGAATCCTGATGGTTTAGTGCAAAAAGCGATTCAAGCAATTAAACAGACAGTGCCTAATTTATTAGTAATTGCCGATGTGGCATTAGATCCATACACCTCTCACGGTCAAGATGGTGTGATCAATGATCAAGGATATGTATTAAACGATGAAACCGTTGATATTTTAACAAAACAAGCCTTGAGTTTAGCGCAAGCAGGGGCGGATATTCTCGCGCCATCGGATATGATGGATGGTCGAATTGGTGCAATTCGTGATGTGTTGGAATTGAATAATTTTTCTGATGCAAAAATTCTAGCCTATTCAGCAAAATTTGCATCGAATTATTATGGTCCATTTCGAGATGCTGTGGGTTCCGCTAAAAACTTAGGTAAGGCCGACAAATTTAGCTATCAACTGGATTATGCAAATCGCAATCAAGCACTGCATGAGGTCGCTTTGGATATTCAAGAAGGGGCTGATATGGTGATGGTCAAACCTGGCATGCCCTATTTGGATATCATCACTCAGGTGAAACAACAATTTGCAGTGCCAACGTTTGCTTATCAGGTCAGTGGCGAGTATGCCATGCATATGGCTGCGTTTGAGAAAGGCTGGCTTTCATCTAAAGAAGTAATTATAGAATCGTTGCTTTGCTTTAAGCGTGCTGGTGCTGATGCTGTTTTGACTTACTTTGCCAAGCAAGCCGCTCAAATCTTGCTTGAAAAATAAGGCTTGATGGTTGATCATAAGGCCTTCAATTTTTACTTCTATAAACACCCAGACCGTTGCAATAAACCACAACGATAAAAATGGTTAAAAATCTTCCTATCGAGGCTATTTAGACTATGTTAACAAAGCAATCTGTGACTGATTTTGATTCTAAAATTTGGCAGCTCATTGAGCAGGAAAAGAAACGTCAGGAAGAGCATATTGAGTTAATTGCGTCAGAAAATTATGCCAGTGAACGTGTTATGGCGGTTCAAGGTAGCGTGTTAACGAACAAATACGCAGAAGGTTATCCACACAAGCGTTATTACGGTGGCTGTGAACATGTTGATGGTGTGGAAGATTTAGCAATCGAGCGGGCAAAGCAATTATTTGGTGCGGATTATGCCAATGTTCAACCGCACTCTGGTTCTCAGGCAAATGCCGCTGTTTATATGGCATTAATTAAGCCAGGCGACACGGTTATGGGAATGAGTTTAGCGCATGGTGGTCACTTGACCCATGGTGCGTCGGTTAATTTTTCAGGAAAATATTATCACGTTGAGCAGTATGGTATTAATACTGAAACAGGTGAGCTTGATTTTGATGATATTGCTGAGCAAGCAAGAAAGTGCCAACCCAAAATGATTATGGCCGGATTTTCTGCCTATTCTCGAGTGATTGATTGGCAAAAATTTAGAGATATTGCGGATGAAGTCGGTGCTTATTTAGTTGTTGATATGGCTCACGTTGCAGGATTGGTTGCAGCAGGTGTGTATCCAAACCCTGTAGGGATTGCTGATGTGACAACGACTACGACGCACAAAACGCTTGCAGGTCCTCGTGGTGGTTTGATTTTGGCAAAAGCTAACCCAGATTTAGAGAAAAAGTTAAATTCTGCTGTTTTTCCTGGTATGCAAGGTGGTCCTTTGATGCACGTGATTGCTGCAAAAGCGGTTTGTTTTAAAGAGGCAATGCTGCCTGAGTTCAAATCTTACCAACAGCATGTTGTGGAAAATGCTCGTGCGATGGCGAATTGTCTGCAAAAACGTGGTTATAAGATTGTATGTGGCGGAACAGATAACCATTTGTTCTTGGTTGATTTAATTGATAAAGATATCACTGGGAAAGATGCTGATGCAGCACTTGGTTCGGCTAATATTACCGTTAATAAAAATGCGGTTCCTAATGACCCCAGATCACCATTTGTGACCAGTGGTCTGCGAATAGGTACTCCAGCAGTAACTCGACGTGGTTTTAGTCAAGCTGAAGTGGAAAAGGTTGCTTTAATGATCTCTGATGTCTTGGATAATATTGAAAATCGTTCTGTGATTGAGCAAGTTAAGTCTCAAGTTCTTGATCTTTGTGCAAAGTTTCCTGTTTATGTCTAAACTAAATGCATGGGTAAACAACTCTCAGTTTGGATTAAGCATCCATTACAAACATTACATGCGGTAGCAGAAAATGATGTCACGACATCGCATGTAAATTTCTTCGTGGCTGGACTTTTTGGAGTAATTGTCCATCCGTTCTTCTATGTGATGTTCAAAATGTGGTTCCCTTTAGAGTTTGATCCAATTGCTCTGCGAGCGATTGGTGTGGGATCATGTGTATTGATCATGTTGCATCGTTTTTGGCCTAGTTCGGCCAAGCCGTATTTACCTTATTGTTGGTATTTTGTGCTGTTATTCAATTTGCCTTATTACACTACAGTCATGTTGATTCAGAATGATTTCTCTACGATGTGGTATTTAGGCAGTATGCTGACGATATTTTTCCTAACTGTCTTAGTTTTGGAGTGGTTCATTATTGTGCTGTTGGTCTTGTTAGGTGTGGCACTTGGTGTGGCAACTGCTTTATTTCTATCAAGTGAGTCAGTTTTTAGTGCTGAGCATTTGCAGCATGTGCCAGTATTTATATTAGCCATGGTTGCTGGAATTATTTTTAATCAGCGTTACAAAAAAGGTTTGATTGCGCAAGAAAAACTAAAAATAGTGACATCGGTGAGTAACATAGCTCATGAACTGCGTACACCGTTGCTTGGGATCAAGAGCAGTGCCTTAGGGCTTAAATATTATTTGCCAATTTTGATGAAAGGCTATCAGCTTGC
>JAUIKI010000056.1 GCA_030430875.1 Gammaproteobacteria bacterium
CTAAATTGATTTTGTAAAGAGGTATCTTAGCAATATGAATGTAACTGGATCCCAGTATGGAACGGGTCGAAGGAAGACTTCAACGGCGAGGGTATATATAAAGCCAGGAAGTGGAGCCATCACCGTTAATAGTAAATCGCTTGACGATTATTTTGGACGTCAAACAGCGCGCATGATCGTGAAGCAACCACTTGAGAAAACTGAGCTTGCCGGTAAAATTGATGTAACTGTGTCAGTAAAAGGTGGTGGTAGTTCAGGGCAGGCAGGGGCTATTCGTCACGGTTTATCACGAGCATTGTTGGATTATGATGAAAGCTTGAGGCCGACACTGCGTAAAGCTGGCTATTTAACTCGCGATGCTCGCGCAGTAGAGCGTAAAAAAGTTGGCTTACGTAAGGCAAGAAAGCGACCACAGTTCTCAAAACGTTAATAGTGTGTGGTTTTATCAAGCATTGATGAGTGGCTATCTAAGCCGTGCTTTTTGTATGGTGCGGCAAAGTGATTTGAATTTTGATCTTTGTGTTGAAATTAAATACCCCAGAAGTTGGTTGTAACATAAATATAGCAACGAGACTCTCATGACTCTTGAATCTAGAAACAAATTCTTATTTTTCTCGTACACTCCAAGTATTCCTTTAACATTAACGACAACTAACTAGTTACTAAAGATCGGGTAAGTTGATATGTCAGAGCAAGATGATAAAAAAATTGATAAGAGCCGGCGGCGATTTTTAATTGGGGCAACATCAGCAATGGGTGTCGCTGGTACGATAGGTGCTGCTGTGCCTTTCGTGGGATCATGGACGCCCAGTCAAAAAGCAAAAGCGGCTGGTGCTCCGGTAAGAATTGACATTAGTACGTTGAAAGAAGGCGAGCAGATTATTGCCGAATGGCGTGGTAAACCAATTTGGGTTATTCGTCGAACTCAACAAATGATTAGTGATTTAGATCAGATGGTGGATGTTTTGTTGGATCCAGAGTCAAGTAATAGTGATCAACCAGAATATGCTGATAATTTACATAGATCACTTCGACCTGATATTTTAGTGTTAACAGGGGTTTGTACACATTTAGGTTGCTCTCCAACCTATCGTCCTGAAAAAGCGCCAAAAGATTTAGGCGATAAATGGATGGGTGGTTTTCTTTGTGCTTGTCATAATTCACGATTTGATTTGGCTGGACGTGTTTTTAAAGGAGCGCCTGCCTCGAAGAATTTAGCGGTTCCCCCTTATTCATTTGAAAATGAAACCACTATTGTTGTTGGTATCGACAAGGAGACAGCCTGATGTTAAAAAAAGTCATGCCGTGGGTTGATGAGAGGCTACCCGTCACTGATTCTTGGAATCGTCATCTTGGAAAATATTACGCGCCTAAGAATTTTAATTTTTGGTATTTTTTTGGATCGCTTGCTTTGCTGGTGCTGGTTAATCAGCTAATAACTGGTGTTTGGTTAACAATGAATTATAACCCCACCGAGGGTTTGGGTGCGTTTGCTTCTGTTGAAACGAATATCATGCGTGATGTTAAGTACGGGTGGCTGATTCGATACTTGCATTCTACTGGCGCATCGGCATTTTTTGCTGTTATCTACATGCACATGTTTCGTGGTTTATTGTATGGATCTTATCGTAAGCCTCGCGAATTAGTTTGGTTAGTTGGAATGTTTATCTTTGTTTGTTTGATGGCCGAAGCTTTTTTTGGCTATTTACTACCATGGGGACAAATGTCTTATTGGGGTGCTCAGGTAATTATTTCTTTGTTTAGTACCATCCCATATTTTGGTGAAGATCTTGCTCAGTTAATTCGTGGTGACTATGTTATTTCTGGGATTACGCTGAACCGATTTTTTGCACTGCATGTAATAGCCATTCCGATTGTGTTGCTTGGTTTGGTTGTGTTGCATATTTTAGCGTTGCATGAAGTTGGTTCAAATAACCCTGATGGTGTTGAGATTAAACAGCGTAAAAATGAGAAGGGTATTCCACTCGATGGCATTCCATTTCATCCGTACTATACGGTTAAGGACATTGTTGGTGTTATTGTCTTTTTGATTTTGTTTCTTGGAATTGTTTTCTTTAATCCAGAATTTGGCGGCCTATTTTTAGAAGCCCCAAATTTTGAGCCTAATAATCCATTGAAAACACCCGAGCATATTGCGCCAGTTTGGTATTTCACTCCATTTTATTCCATGTTGCGTGCAGTGACTGCTCCACTATTTGGTATAGATGCTAATTTTTGGGGGTTTATGGTGATGGTTGCAGCAATTGTTGTATTATTCTTGCTGCCATGGTTGGATCGTAGCCCAGTGAAATCTATTCGATACAAAGGGTTTCTAAGTAAATTATTTTTAGCATTATTTGTAGTGAGTTTTGCGGTATTAGGTGTGCTGGGTTTACCTCCAAATAAATTAACCGCCTGGATGAATTTAGATACTCGTACGTTAGTGACGCAGATTAGCACTGTTATCTACTTCTCGTTTTTTATCTTGATGCCGTTTTATACGCGGATGGAAAAGACAAAGCCCATACCAGATCGTGTAACCTATAAATAAGTGAGTAAAATCAGATGAAATGGATGCTAACTATTGTTTTTATCTTATCTGCGCAAGTATTCGCAATTGGTGGTGATGTTGAGCTTGATCACGCAGCTGTTGACTTGCATGATAAAGCTTCTTTGCAGCGAGGGGCACAGCTTTTTATAAACTATTGTATGGGGTGTCATTCAGCGCAGTTTCAACGCTATGAACGAACTGCTAATGATATTGGTATTCCCAATCATGTATTTGAAGACAATTTGTTGTTTGGTGATGCGAAGATTGGTGAGTTAATGAAAATTGCTATGTCTATTGAGGATGGTAAAAAGTGGTTTGGTGCGCCACCTCCTGATCTAACCTTGACTGCGAGACTGCGTGGCCCTGATTGGCTCTACACTTATTTGAGAAGTTTCTATGTCGATGAATCTAGGCCGTGGGGTGTAAATAATACCGTATTTAAAAATGTGGGTATGCCGCATGCTTTGATGGAATTACAAGGCGAACAGCGATTAGTTTGTAAGCATGCTGAAACAGCTGATGATCTTCATTGTGACTCTTTCGAAGTGACAGAGAATACTGGGAAATTAACCAATGAACAGTATGATATGGCAATTTTAGATTTAGTTAATTTCTTAACATATCTTGGTGAGCCATCTCGTTTGGAAAGTAATCGTATTGGAGTTTATGTTATCTTGTTTTTGATTATCATGCTTGTTTTTGCCTATTTGCTAAAACGTGAATATTGGAAAGATGTACATTAATCGTAATAACTTTTAGTTAGGTAGGCTTATGGAAAGTAACATTCTTGGTTTATTGTCTAAGCGCTCTGTAATGACTTTTTTTTCGTCAGGATTGGATCATTACTGTCACCGTGTTCGAATTGTTCTGGCTGAAAAAGGCGTTCAAGTAGACATTATTAACGTTGATGAAAATAATTTTCCTGAAGAGCTGACGCAATTAAATCCTTACAATGGTTTGCCAACCTTGATAGATCGGGATTTATGCCTGTATCAACCTAATATCATGATGGAATATTTAGATGAGCGGTTTCCTCATCCGCCACTTTTGCCTGTGTATCCTGTGATGCGAGCTCAGTGTCGGCAGTGGGTTTATCGTGTTGAACGTGACTGGTGTGGCTATGTCGACACTATTCTTGCTGATAAAGAAAAGCCTGCTCAAATTGCTGAAGCTAAGAAGAGTTTACGCGATAGCTTGTTAAGTGTTGCACCTATATTTGATGAAAAACCTTACTTTATGAGCGATGAGTATACATTGGTGGATTGTTGTATTGCGCCTATTTTTTGGCGACTTGCATTGTTAGATATCAATTTACCAGCGAAACAAGCTAAGCCAATATTTACGTATATGGATCGACTATTTAATCGTGGTGCGTTTGTGGCAAGCTTATCCGAACAAGAACAGGAAATGATGAAGTAACAAGCTAAGAGGTTATTTATATGCCGTTTTTAAAATTTGCTTGCTCAGTTGACTGAGAATAATGATGAAATCAAGCAGAGCTTATTTGATTCGAGCGCTTCATGAGTGGATTGTTGATAATCATTGTACGCCGTACTTAATCATTGATGCTGAATTTCCTGAAGCAGTAGTTCCTCAAGAGCACATTAACGACGGTCAAATTATTCTTAATATCAGCTTAAGTGCAGTGAAAAATCTTTCGCTTGGCAACGATGCTGTGCAGTTTAATGCCCGTTTTTCAGGTGTTTCTCATCATGTTTACGTGCCAATTGATGCGGTGATGGCAATATATGCCCGAGAAAACGGTCAAGGCATGATGTTTGGTTCAGAAAACGAAACCATTAGCTCTCCAGATCCATCACCAGATGGAACTCCACCACCTGCCCCTAGTGCCCCTAAATCTCGTCCTAAGCTAACTGTTGTAAAATAATTGTATACTTAACATTCGCTGCATGAAGAATCTGTTTGATTAGTCAGCAATATTTTTTTGGCTCCCTTTTGTTGGCCTGCCGAATTAATTTCAATCTATTAGCTTAGGAAAAAATCATGAAAAAATTAATGTTATCGTTGGCCTTGTTTCTCACGTCTACGCAGGTATTCGCCTTTGGCGGCACTGACAGCTGTCCAGAAGACTGCAATGGCAGAGGAGACAAATGTGGTAGTATTGGTGGTTTAACAACTGGTGCTAGTTGCTCACGTTATGAGAATGGTAATACGGCTTGCAATATTCCAGATTAATGATGATTAAGTTTGGCATTTATTAAATGTAATGTGAATGCGTTTGAGACTCTTATCTGAAAAGAGTCTCAAATATGACAAGTTAGCTTATATCAAAACAAGAATGCATCACTCTTTAAAGCCAAACAACTCATGATCGATTAAGTAGCAAAAACAGTGAATAATCAGCAGGTGCACTTCTTGTATTCTTGCTGTTGTGTCAGATGGAATACGGATTTCAATATCATTGCTGGTTAGGCAATTGGCTATGTTGCCACCATCTTTTCCCGTGAGTGCTATAACCTTCATTGCTTTATGTTGAGCAGCCTCAATGGCTTTTGTGATATTGGGGGATTTTCCACTTGTGCTAATGGCAATCAATGTATCACCCGCTTGCCCAAGGCCACTAATCTGTTTTGCAAAGATTTCATCGTAGTGGTAGTCATTTGCAATTGAGGTGATGGTTGACGTGTCAGTGGTAAGTGCAATAGCTGGCAATGATGGCCTTTCTTTATCGAAGCGATTCAATAATTCAGAGGAAAAGTGTTGGGCATCAGCAGCTGATCCACCATTGCCGCAGGTCAAAATTTTCCCTCCAGCAAGCAGTGTTTTGGTTAGGATGTCACTTGCTGAAGCAATGGCATCATTTAATAGTGTTAATGATTGCTCTTTCGTGGAAATGCTGGCATAGAACAATTCAGAAATAATTTGTTGTGTTGTCATAATTCACTCTCATTTAGGCTAAATGCAGCTTTCACCCAATCAAATAGTAATCGATTTTTCATCGTGGTGATGCCGATAATATCAAAACGACACGGGTGGTTTGCAAGTGTCGAGTTTTCCATCAAAAAATATTGACTGGCTAGCATAATTTTTTGTCGTTTTTTCAAGGTGACTGTCTCAGCAGCATGACCAAATTGTTGCTGATTTCGGTAACGTACTTCAGTAAAAACAAGGTAGTCATCATCCCATAAAATTAAATCAAGTTCACCAAATCGACAATAATAATTGCGTTTTATTAGCGTTAGTCCGTGTTTTTTGAGGTAGGTTAATGCGTGATTTTCAAAACTTCTGCCGAATTCTAAAGTGTTTTTCACGTGTCACAAAGTTTTGATGATTAAATTAGAGGTGATTTTTTGTAATATCATGTCGGGTTGTGTTCGTTGAAAATGGGCAGATAAAGTCGATATGATTGTATTACCTTCCTGAGGGATAAAACACCAGCCGGAAACTCATTTGCTTGTCAGTAAAAGATTATTTGTGATGAAGGAAGCTATCAAGGAGCAAATTACTCCATTGCAATAAAACCACTAAAAACGGTGAGAAGAGGTTTCTCACCGTAAGATTTTTACAGATCTAGCAAAGAGCTGAAGCGTTAGATTAAGTTGGAACTAGTACATATTAGTTTCCAGCTGCTGAGCCTTGCGTGCCACTAGTTTCAGAACACAGAGCCTTTTTACACGAATCCGTACAGCTTGTCCCCAGCGGAACCAGGTCACGAAGGCATAGGTCAACACACTGCTCGCGGCAGCTAGCAGCAGAAGCACTGTTTATTACTGAAAATACTGACAAGACACCCATTAATAATGCTAATTTCTTCATAATTTTTCTCCAAAAATAAAGTTAATTAAAATTTAAATTCTCGCATCCAGTGAAAGAAGCTCATCTCAATGCGATGGGGAAAATTTACAGTTTTGGCCAAGAATACCTAGATGAATATGTGTGAATATGAGAATATTGATTGAAATCAATAGGTTATAATCAGTATATCGATGAGAGATTTAGAGTAAATCTTATGGGCGCTCATTAAGTCGAGGGGATATAATTTGGAATCGAATTTATTTTTGGCCTATTTTCGTTGTAAAACTGGCCAATAACTGGTTATTATCTGCGTTTTACGCCTCAATCTGCCGCTTTCCCCGACATTTTTCCCATCATTGCCCTTTTTAATGCAATGGTCTCATATTTCTAAGGTGATTGGTGAGCATATTCATTTCCAGATCCAATGCCTAACGCGGTTTTTTCCGACGATTAAAATGAGTAATGAACAGCTGATGATTTTGATGTTGAGTATTACTGATTGATGAGTGACGTAATATCGATCAAAAAACCATGACATTTTCTTGTGACAAATCGGTGTGAGTTGCGCAAGACCCGTAATCCCCGGTTTTGTTTGCCAGCGAATTGCATAGTAAGGGGTATTCCATCCTAATCGATCACAGTCATTTAGTGTCAAAGGTCTTGGCCCAATGAAATTCATTTCGCCACGTAAGACATTAATTAATTGGGGTAGCTCATCGATGCCAAGTGAGCGATAAATTTTTCCAATCGCTGTGATGTTATCATTACGCATGGTTCTGAATTTAATGATGGAAAATAATTTTTGTTGTTTTCCAAGACGTTTTTGCAAAAAAAATATTGGCAGGCCATCCAAAATTAATATCAACAATCCTGCAAGGATTAGCAGTGGTGATATTAGAGTCAGTGATAACAAGGCAATAAATTGTTGCACAGTGAATTGGGCTATCTAGTTGCCAGTAACACGACTTTTTCCATTTGAAATTTTTGCCCAATAAAGATTACGTGTGATTTTTCCGTTGCTTGTTACGTCAAGTTGGCCTGTCATGCCATCAAATCTCACCGAGTTGTATGCATCACCCGCTGTCAGCAGGCTATGTAGATAATAGCTATCAACTCCCAAAGCATAAAGTCGCTCCACAGCTGAGCTTAGGCTTGAATCAATGCTATGTAATTGTTTTTTGAGTGAAATATCATTTTGTAAAATCCAGGGCATATCACAAAATTCAAGTCCATTGAGATCCGGATCAGCAGTTAGTTGTTCAGAAAGTTCAATGGCATGAGATGTTGTCAGCACAGGGAGGTCATCAGCATAGTAATAATTCAAGGTCGGTTTGATTTGTCGCATGCTGTCAGGGTTAGCAATAACAAAAATGAAATCAATATCTTGTCGTCGTTGATTTCTGCTATTAATGCGCCGTTTTTTGAGTGCGCTTGGTTCTAGATTTTGGCCATTTGGTAACAGTAGTTGTTTTACGGAATTAGTGTAAAGATGCTTTTGTGATGGGTAGCTTGCT
>JAUIKI010000057.1 GCA_030430875.1 Gammaproteobacteria bacterium
AGGTTGGCAGCCAACATGATTTGCCGCTTGAATATCTTTGTAGCTGTCACCAATGAATGGAATATTTTTTAGCGAAATATTAAACGTTTCGCCAATGGATTGCAGTAAGCCAGGGTTAGGTTTTCGGCAGTTACACCCATCATCAGGGTGATGAGGACAATAAAAAATTTGTTGTATTTTACCACCAAATATTTCAATGACTTCCAGCATTTTTGCATGAATATTTTGCAAGGTTGTTTCATCAAATAGGCCTCGGCCAAGACCAGATTGATTGGTTGCAACAACAATGTTATAGCCAGCTTGAGTGAGTTTAGCAATTGCTTGGATGCTTCCAGGAATGGGTAACCATTCCTCAGGTTTTTTAATGTAGTTATCAGAATCTTGATTGATAACGCCATCGCGATCAAGGATAATAAACTTCTTCATGTTGTTAGCTGAATTTTTGAAATATCGGCAACCGATAAAAATAATTGCCTTAGCTGATGGATGATAGCGAGACGATTGTTGCGTAATTCTTTTTCATCAGCCATCACCATGACATCATCAAAAAATTGATCAAGTGGTTGCCGTAATGTAGTTAATAGTTTCAATATTGATGGATAATCTTTTTCTGCTATCAAGGGAGCTAACTGTTTTTTTGTCGCCGTGATAGTGTTTATTAGTTCTTTTTCAGCATCAACTTCTACTAGAGAAATATTGATAGTTTTTGGAATTGAAGTGCCAGATTTTGCTAAAATGTTGGCGACACGTTTGTTGGCAGAAGCCAAAGCAGGTGCGTCAGGGAAATGTTTAAATTCAGCAATAGCCTGTATTCTAAGGTCAAAATCAAACAGATTATTGCGCTGACAAACAAGCACAGCTTGGAAGACATCATTAGCAATATTTTGATCGTAATACCAAACACGTAATCTGTCTAAACAGAATTGTATCAGCGAATCAATCAGTTCACTCTGTTTTGTTGCAGATAAGTTGAGTGACGAGAATCCTGTAATTGCTTGTTTGAAACAATCATCAAGTTGCAGAGGTAATTCCTTTTCAATTAAGATTCTTATAATGCCGATGGCTGCTCGACGTAGACCAAATGGATCCTTGTCGCCTGTTGGTGCTGCATCAATGGCAAAGATGCCTGTTAATGTATCAAGCTTATCACTCAGTGAAATCAATGTGCCCATTGGGGTGCAGGGCAGCTTGTCTCCTGAAAAACTTGGCAAATATTGTTCGGCTAATGCAGATGCAATATCTGCATTTTCATTGTTAGCTTTAGCGTAATATTTTCCCATCAAACCTTGCAGTTCAGGAAATTCCATGACTAACTCAGTAGTCAAGTCAGTTTTTGCAAGTTCGCAAACTGTTGCCGCCAAAGTCTCATCAAGTGTTAGTGACGTAGCAAGAAACTGCCCGAGTTTTTTTAGACGACAGGATTTATCATAAAGTGAACCAAGTTTAGCTTGATAAGTGATGGTTTTGAGTTGATTGACTCGATTGCGTAGTGAAACTTTTTTATCTTGATTGAAAAAGAAATCAGCGTCAGCAAGGCGAGGACGAATGACGCGCTCATTACCTTGGATAACTTGCTGTTCATTTTCACTATCAATGTTAGCAATAAAAATAAAATTAGGTAATAGCTGCTTGTTCTCTGATTGCAGAGCAAAACATTTTTGATGATTTTGTAATACAGTGATTAATACTTCTTTGGGTAAGGCTAAAAAATTCGCATCAATTTTTCCAAGTAATGCACGTGGCCATTCAACTAAACCAGTGACTTCATCCATTAATCCTTCAGGAATAATGGTCTCCGCATTGAGTGATTGTGCAATGGTTTGAATTTTTTCGTTCCAGAAAGTCTACGATGACATGCGCTGATTTTAATGCGCTAACGTATTCATCTGCATGGTTTAACTCAATAAAGTCGGGATGATGGAATCGATGGCCGAATGTTTGATTGTTGGCATGAAGACCAGCCCATTGCCATGGTATGATGTCGCTGCCCAAAAGTGCAACTAGCCAGTGCACAGGCCTTAGGAATTCGTGCAACTGATTGCCCCAGCGCATGCGTTTTTTTAAAGGCAGTGATTCGACAGTCTTAGTGAGTAAGTCTGGAAGAAGATCAATCGTGTGTTGACCAGGAATTTCATGCTGAAAAACTAACCAAGAACCTTGTGGAGTTTCCAGTTTTTCCAAACTCTCAATGGTTGTTTTGTTCGAGCGCGCAAAACCCAATGCAGCTTTAGTTGGCTCTCCATTTGCATCAAATGCTTGGGCTAGTGCAGGTCCGCGCTTAGTTTCAGATTTGGGAGGTTGTTCAGTTTGTATGGACTCAACTAAAATACCCAGACGTCTTGGCGTGACAAATGCTTGAATATTATTGTATTGAATGTTCTCTTGGTTGAGTGCTTTGGCAAAATTTTTCTCAAATGCCTCAGCTAACGCAAGTTGCTGGTTAGCAGGCAATTCTTCTGAACCAATTTCAATTAATAAATTATCTGTTTTCATTTAGAATTAGTCAGTTAAATAAAATGTTTTGCTCGATTCATCCGCTTGAGGAAATCCTAAAGATTTTCGCGAGTTGAAATATGTTTTGGCAACTGCTTGAGAAAGGCTGCGCACGCGTAAAATGAATCGTTGGCGTTCTGTGACAGAAATGGCATGCCGTGCATCGAGCAAGTTGAAAGTATGGGAAGCTTTTAATACAAATTCAAATGCTGGCAATGCAAGATCAAGTTGAATCATTCGTTGGCATTCGCTTTCATATAAATCAAATTGGCGAAAAAGTTCGTCAATATTAGCCTCTTCAAAATTATAACGTGACATTTCCACTTCATTTTGGTGGAAAACATCGCCGTAAGTGACGACATGATCATTTTTTCTCGTCCAAACTAAATCATAGACATTATCAACACATTGCAAATACATTGCGATGCGTTCCAGACCGTAGGTGATTTCACCTGTCACAGGAAAGCAGCTTAGACCGCCGACCTGTTGAAAATAGGTAAACTGGGTCACTTCCATGCCATTTAGCCAAACTTCCCAACCAAGCCCCCAGGCTCCAAGCGTAGGTGATTCCCAGTTATCTTCGACAAAGCGAATGTCGTGAATTAACGTGTTGATTCCCAACATTTTGAGCGAATCGAGGTAGAGTTCTTGAATGTTGCTTGGAGATGGCTTTAGAGCGACTTGAAATTGATAATAGTGCTGCAATCGATTGGGGTTTTCACCATATCGACCGTCTGTTGGTCGACGACTGGGTTGAACATAGGCCGCATGCCAGCGTTCCGGTCCAATGGCACGCAAGAATGTGGCTGGATGAAATGTGCCTGCGCCAACTTCCAAGTCCAGTGGTTGCAAAATGATGCAGCCTTGGTCAGACCAGAAGCGCTGAAGCTTAAAAATAAGTTCTTGAAAAGTGAGTGTATTCGTTGACACGCTGTTTATTCTTACCGGCAATAAAAGCGATTAGTATAACGTATGTCGACAAAAGACGGTATATCTTGTACAAAACTTCTTGAGGGCAACTAAACATGCGGCTTTTAGCTTGGTGATAATAGTCATAGTTGTATTATAATGATATCAAGTGAGAGATTGTTGAGTATTTTGACTAAAATCACATTAAGAAATTATATGAAAAAAATTATTTTTTTATTATTGGGTGTTTTCTTGCTGACAGGCTGTCAAGCACCGTTGTCTGACGATAAAAGGAAATATATCGGTCGTTGGGAGAGTAACACAATGACGCTTGTCATCACTAAAGAAGGTTATTTGGAATATGAAAAACTTGCAGGAATCAAAAAATCGTTATCAGCACCGATAAAATCATTCACTGATGATACGATTGTTGCGGGTCTCTGGTTGTTTACCACGGAATTTCATATTGACCAACCTCCACAGCAAGCTAATTCAAATGGTCTTTGGAGTATGGTGATTGATGGTGAAACGCTTTATAGAACCCAAAGAGGTATTGATACTTCTCAAGAAATTCCGACAGAGGCAGAGCTGCACTCTTTAGCTGATCAGTGGCTAGGTTTATTCAATACGGCTGTAAAAGCTAAAGATTTTGCTGACTTTAGAGCGCAAGCAGCCGCGCCATTTAGGGAGCAAATTTCAAGTGAAAAACTCCTTTCAAGCTTTGATAGTTTTGTTTCACAATCGCTCTATATGGACGAGTTTTTAGCTCAAAATCACTATAAAGTCACAATGCTTCCGGTTATTCGTGATGGTGCTTTGTATTACGCTGTGCAATATCAAGCTTCAAGTGATACACATGTGGCAATACTTAACATTGATCTGGCTTTCATGAATGAAAATTCCACGTGGAAGATGGCTAGGTTTAATATTGACGTTAATTCTGAGAAGCGAAATTAGTTTCAAATACTCTGCATTTCACCTGCCACACCTTGGCTAAGCATTGAGTTTGATTTCCAAAATGAATGTTTAATCAAGATTGTGGCTTTTTCTCTCTTTTTCTGTCATTGAGTTTTTATTGTTGCAATGGCTATATGCTCCGTATTTTCCATTTTAAATCAAACTGTTAGTAGTGTATCTTTGTTGGGATTCTTAGTGAGTGAGTATTCACTAGTTGATCATGTATTGATCTTGTGTATAATTATTGATCTTTTTCCTTACCCTTTGGAAATAGTGCATGTTTTCCCTTACCCTTTGGAGATATAACTATGTTTTTTTATCATCGATTTTTTGCGAGTAATATACGCAAAAAGGCAGCTAGCCTGTGTTTTCTAGCCATACTTTTTTTTCTCAACACATCACACGCTGGCGTAACAATGTTTGTCAATTCTGCAGAAGATGGTCCACCTATAGAAGATGGTAAATGCACGTTGAGAGAAGCCACTGCATCAGCCAATCAAAGTAAGTTTGTAAATGACGATTGTTTTAATGGCAGTAAAGATTGGGAAGGCCCTGATAATATCATCATAACGTTTTCTGATGATGTTGTTAGCCTCACGCATTTAGGGGCAGGTGAAGACAATGGTGAGACTGGCGATTTAGATATCCATGTGGATTTAAATATTTCTGTCAAAGAAGAGAGACTGGTGATGATTAATGGATTATACAATGATCGAGTCTTGGATTTACACGGCCCCATAATTGTTAACTTATCAAAATTAATCATTGCAAATGGACAGCCTCCTCATGAAGGTCAGGCACTGTATGGTGGCGGCATTCGAATAATGCATGCAGATTCACTTTTAACATTAAGTGATTCTAAAGTGATTCTTAATCGACTCACAGGGTCTGGTTACATGGAAGTTGCAGGTGGAGGCATCGGGGGTCGAGGCTATGTCACTTTTTATCGCAGTGAAGTCAACGATAATTTAGTTTTCAGTCCTCTGTATTACAGTCAAAAGTTAGGAGGCTATGAAGCCACAGGTGCAATGGGGGGTGGCGTTGCCTTGCTTGGCGAAGATCCTCTTAGTCCATCATGGAGCTTTTTACACGCGTATGATTCGCGATTTTCTGGAAATATAGTGAGGCAATTAGGTCCCGTCAGTTGGAAGTTTTTGAGAAACTCCGAGAAAATGTACTATACCCGAGCTACTGAAGGTGGCGGTATTTATGGAGATAGGGCGCACATTCATTTGGAGCGAGTTGAAATTGCTAATAATTTAGTTGAAAACATGGATGAAACATATGGTAATGTGCGTGGTGGAGCCATTAGTATCAATCGACATCACTCATCTGTGACTTCAATCAATTCAACCATTAGTAGCAATACAATTGCTCTACATTCGAATGCCGGCCAGGGTCGCGCGCAAGGAGGCGGAATTTATAGTCCAAATATGTCTTCGTTCATTGCAAACAGCACCATTGTTTTTAATGAAATTTTCATGTTAAAAACTGAAGAGAATAGCCAAACAATAGAGCCTACAGCTGGTATGAAGTTAATGGAGGAAACGGGTATGATCAATTCAATTTTGGCATTAAACTTCGTTGGTGAAAATGATGAAAATCGACGAGAAGCAAGTGGCAATGACCCTGTGGGTTTTAATACAGGTGGGTCTAATATTTTTGGTGCGCGTACAGGGCCTGAGAATGCTGTTGATATTCATCTATTTGAGGTGGGCAAGCCTTCAAAATCTGCAGTTCAAGCTGCGTATAAAAAACTATCATTGCAACCTCTAGCAGATAATGGTGGAAATAATACATTGACCGAAAACCCAAGAACCCATGCACTCGGTTCTTATTTTGACGACAATAAGTTGATGTACAGCATTGCGGTTGATCGTGGCACTAACATAGATTCAATTAATATAGATCAGCGTGGATTTAAACGACCTGCATATGGTTGGTCGTTTAATAAGCAGACTGACATTGGTGCCTATGAACTCAATGCTAAACCTTAAAAAGTAGCCTTAAATAAATGCTCTCAGGTTGCTCTGAGGGCATTTTGTTGTCACCATTTGATAATTGATCGCCTGAGTTTTTTGCAAAAAGGTTGAATTAAAGTTAATGGTTGCTTCGTGTTACATCGCTCATAGATTTCCCGTTTCAACTAACCAATCATAACAATCTTGCAGCATTACATTCAAACTTGATGGCTGATAGCCAAGCTCGCTCTCTGCTTTATGAGATTCAATTACCATATGTTGGCAAACCATTTCGACAATTTCAGGCGTAATGTCAGGCTCTTTTTGCGTAAACACGGATTTCAATTGCATCAGTTGTGCAGCGATAGTTAACAGCCAATGTGGCGTGGTTTTTTGTGGCACAGGTTGATGTGTTAATTCACCAATTTTTTGGATTAAATCTAAAAAACTCGCATTTTCTCCTCCTAGTAAATAATTTTCTCCCACTCGACCTTTTTCAGCTGCATTGATATGCGCAATGGCCACTTGTTCTGCATGACAAAATGACCCAACACCAGGAGGAATACCTGGCAGCTTATTATTGTGCACTAGCTTGAAAGTTCTTGCCCAATTACTAGTGTCATAACGACCAATAATATGTGCTGGATTAATAATAATGCCAGGAAATCCGTGAGATACACTGTCTTTGATAGCATGCTCGGCCATAGCCTTGGTTTTAATATAATTCACCCAAGAATGCATACCAGATTTTGACATTGACTCATTCAATGATGAATGCTGTGTGCCATAAGTCTCCCACGTGGACGTATAAACAAACCGTTTTACTTGGTTGGTACTTGCCGCATAAATCATGTTGTGCGTGCCAGTGATATTATCAGCTATTTGCTGTTGATTATGCTTTTTCCAAACCGATGTATTGGATGCCAAATGAAACACGGCATCGACGTTTTCTGGAATGATATCAACGAGTCGATCTCTGTCAGACAATTCACCTTGAACACATGCAACAGGAAATTTTTGCAATTGTTTGATATTTGAAGTAGGGCGATGCATTGCAATCACTTTCCATTGTCGCTCAACCAATTGCTCAATTAAATTGAGTCCTAAAAATCCTGTGCTACCGGTGACAAATGCTGTTTTCATATGGCCATGTTCTCAATTTTTTAACACAATGGACTCTAAATTGTAATCACCCGTCATCAAGAAGCAATGTATTTCTAAACTAAGATAATTCCTTGATATTTACTATACTGAAAAAGATCGAAGGGTTTTACATGACTAAGCAACAGAGCAAACAAGGAAAATAGCATGAATGTTTTTGAACGATTAGGAATATATCTGCTGGTATTGTTCAGCGGCACAATAGTTTTAGTGCTTGAGGTGCTAGGCATTCGCATGCTAGCACCGTATTTTGGACAAACGCTATTTAGTTTTTCCAGTGCGCTAAAAACGACGGATCAGATTTTGATAATAGATTGAGCGAATTTTTGCAACAT
>JAUIKI010000058.1 GCA_030430875.1 Gammaproteobacteria bacterium
CAAGCGCTGGATTTGATTCTTAAAACCAAAGGGTTAGATAAACGTATTATTGGTAATGTGATTTTAGTAGCGCCAGCTGATGAGCTAGCTGCACGTGAAAAATTGGAAATGGAAGCAAGAAATCAAGCTGTTGAGCTTTCACCATTATCAACTGAATTTATCGCTATTAATTATGCCAAAGCAAAAGACTTAGCAACAATTTTCGGCTCCAAAGAAGGCGTACTTTCTCCACGAGGTAGTGTGGTCGTTGATGATAGAACTAACACTATTCTAATCACTGATGTCCCACAAAAAATTCGTGAATTTAAAGCGATTGCTAGACGGTTGGATGTGCCTGTCAAACAAGTGTTAATTGAAGCAAGAATTGTTAAAGCTGATGCTGAGTTTGCTAGAGGATTAGGTGTACGCTGGGGTGGTTATTACCTTGAAGACAGTGGCGCAGGCCTGAAACATGCAGGTGGTTCGTTGCAAACATTGGATGATATTCAACAATCTGGCGGTAACAATCCTAACATTACTAAGCCAGATAACTTAGTGGTTGATTTAGGTGTTACTGATAGTCTTTTTAATGCGACGACATTTGCCATTGGATTACTGCGTGATTCTAGCTTGTTGGAATTAGAACTTTCAGCACTGGAAGGTGAAGGCCGCGGCCATGTTGTTTCTCAGCCCAAAATTGTCACTGCAGACCAACAAACTGCACGCATTGAATCAGGAACAGAAGTTCCCTATCAAGAAGCTACTTCAAGTGGTGCAACATCAGTAGAATTTAAAGACGCTGTGTTGTCGCTGGAAGTTACACCACAAATCACCCCAAATGATCGCATCATCATGAAGTTGCGCGTGAATCAAGATTCAGTGGGCGATATTTTCAATGGAGTGCCAAGCATTGATACCAATGAACTGGACACACAAGTGTTGGTTAAAAATGGTGAGACAATTGTGTTAGGCGGAATTTATCAAACAGAAAATACCCAAACCACATCGAAAACACCGTTTTTTGGTGATCTTCCGGTGGTTGGATGGTTGTTCAAAAACGTAAAAAATCGCAACAATAAATCTGAATTATTGATTTTTATCACACCAAAAATTGTCGAAAATGTCGATGGTTAATCATCAGATGTTGCTTGTTGCACTGAAGATTTTCAGTGCAACGTCCTCATGTTGCGAGCGCCAACCTTTTCAAAAATAGTCATCCTTGATATTTTCATATTGATTGCTGACTGCTCGGAACAAATTCAACGATGAGTGTGATAAAATCAAACTCATTATAAGTCGATTAGTAATCTGAGAGATTAATACTATGCAAAGAATCATATTCGGGTTGGTGTGTTTGTTGTTTGTTAATTCTGGAATGGCTGATTGCAGCAAACTAAACAGACAAAAATTATTCGAGCAGTTAACTCAAACACAAGAGAAGGCTAGAGAGCTACCAGAGGTTAACGACACAATTGAAAAATGTGTCGATTGGCCTGATACTAATGTCATGCTTTTGGTGATTCCTTATGAAAATGCTGAGAGTGATGAATATGGCACAAAAGATTATGATGTTGACATATTTGTGCTTGATAACACCACTCAAAAAATAATTGCCAGGCAAACACAGAAAGCTGTATGGGAATCTGATGCGGTTTATTTTCATCGCCTTGAAATAACGCCATATTTTCACAACGCAGATAATGCACTGTATATTTTTGGTATTGAGAGTTTTTTTAGTGGCTCATCTAGTGTCAATCCATATTCTCGAACCGACTTAACTTTGTTCGCTTTACAACAAGAAAAACTTTGGCAGGTTGCTGAAACCTTTGTTTTAGAAGAAGGACGTTATGTGAATGAGCCTTTCTGGCAGGAGAGCCATGAATTAGTCAGAGAAATTGTTTTTGAATCATGTGTTGACGGATTTCCTGTACTCAACATTAGTCAATCAGAGCGACGAGAAACTAATGGGCACAAAGATGTTGATTTAAGCCCAGATGAAGAGGTAGGTTGCTTTTTTGAGAATCCGGTTGTGGAGAAATTAGACGGTAAAAATTATCAAATCCAGTTTGATGGTAAGGTTTATCCTATTTCGAAACAACTATTGGTTTGGGAGTCATTGGATTGGTAATCTGAGACTTTTGTAATTAAACAGAGTGGTAATTCAATAAAATATTGAAGATAACTCTGTGTTATTCAGCTCCTTCGCAATCGTGCATAAATATTAAGATTCACTGTCCAACTCTGATTCCAAACCAAGTTCTTTGATTTTTCGCGTTAACGTGTTACGACCCCAACCTAATAATTTTGCCGCTTCTCCACGAGCACCGCTGGTGTGGCGTATTGCTGTCTTAATGAGTGTTGTTTCAAACGTGGGTAGCGCTGACTCTAAAATATTGTGGTTGCCAGATTGTAAGTTTGCCCACACCCATTGCTCTAGATAATTTTCCCAACTCAGTAGAGATGATGTTGTGATGGGTATTGTTTCAAGTTCGGTGCTGGTAAGTTCGTCAGGCAAGTCAGCAAGTTGAATGATATGACCTGTAACCATGACAGTGAGCCAATGACACAGATTTTCCAATTGGCGGACATTACCAGGCCATGGTAGTCGTTTGAATAATTCAATTACATCGGCAGCGAGTTGTTTTTTTCCCACGGTTAATTCACTTGCAGCTCGATTCAAAAAATAGTCCGCTAAATCGGCAATATCTTCACTACGCTGTGCTAAGTTTGGCATGGTGATGCGAATGACATTTAGTCGGTGAAATAAATCTTCTCGGAATTTTCCTTCTGCAACTAAGGTCTCTAAATTTTGATGAGTCGCTGCAATGATGCGTACATCAATTTGAACAGGCGTGTTGCCACCAATACGATAAAATTCTCCTTCAGCTAGCACGCGCAGCAATCGTGTCTGTGCTTCTAGCGGCATATCACCAATTTCATCCAAAAACAATGTGCCGCCGTTAGCTTGTTCAAATCGACCATGACGCTGGCTGCCTGCGCTAGTAAAAGCCCCTTTTTCATGGCCAAACAATTCTGCTTCGATTAAATCTTTGGGAATAGCTGCCATATTTAAAGCGATGAAAGCATTATTTTTACGAATACTATTACGGTGCAATGCTTTAGCTACTAATTCTTTCCCAGTGCCTGATGCGCCAATAATTAGCACAGTGACTTTAGATTGAGACAATTTTCCAATGGCTCGAAATACACTTTGCATGGTAGTGGCTTTGCCGATGATTTCCGAGATGTTTGCAGATTGACTGTTATGTTTTGGTGCAACGTGTTGTGTTGATTGTTCCAACGCTTGATTAACCACGCGAACCGCATCTTCGATATCAAATGGTTTGGGCAGATAATCAAAAGCACCACCTTGAAATGAAGCAATTGTGATATCCAAATCTGAGTGAGCGGTCATAATCACAACGGGAATATTTGGAAAGGCAGTTTTGAGTTGTTGTAAAAATGACAACCCATCAATGCCTGGCATGCGAATATCACAAAGAATTGCTGCAGGTTGTTTACTTTGTTCAATTTTTTGCAGAGCCTCCCAGGCGGTATCTGCATCAGCAAAACTAACAACAGTTAACGTTTTTTGAGACAGTGCACGTTCTAAAACCCAACGAATCGATTCATCATCATCAATAATCCAAACAGTGGGGGGTGTGGTTATTTTCATAGGCTATGATTTTTTAGTTTTAATGGGTAATAATACCGTAAATGTGGTGTTGCCAGGTTCACTGTTGCATTCAATGAGTCCATCATGATGTTTAACGATGGACTGAGAAATTGACAGACCTAATCCGGTTCCATTTGCTCGACCACTGACCATTGGAAAGAAGATGTTTTCTTGTGATTCCTTGGGTATGCCAGGCCCATTATCGTTGATATCGACACGGCAAACCAATCTAAATCGTTGAGTGCCAATGGTGTATTGTCTGAGTGTTCGAGTTGATACAGTGATTTGACCAGGTTTAATATCTTCTTCAATGAGCGATTGTGCCGCATTTTCAATGATATTTAAAAAGACTTGTTGGAGTTGCTCTGCATCGAGCAAACATTCGGGAATGCTGGGGTCATAATTTTTTTCAATGCAAAGACGATTGCCATGCTCTGCTTTTTTTAAGGTGATGACGTGTTCCAGTATGGCGTGAATATTCCCCATAGCTAGTTTAGGTGCTTCTTGTGCACCCAGCATTCGCTCCACTAAATTGCGCAATCGGTCGGCTTCGCGAATCACAACTTGTGTATAGTCACGTAACTCTGGATTAATTTCACCTTCTAATAATTGGGCTGCACCGCGAATTCCACCCAGTGGATTTTTGATTTCATGGGCAAGACCCTGCATCAAGCTTTTAGTGACTTGATATTGAGCAAGCATAGCATTTTCACGATTGACTCGTAGTAACCAGTTCAACGACCACAACTCAATGACTAACTGTGTTTTTTGGGCAGTTTTAATGGGGGTCACGGCATAATCAATCATTAATACTTTGCCATTTCGAAGCAGCATCTGAGTTTCGCGAACCGTATGAGACCTTTGTTGATCAAGCACACTTTTTAGTTCATCTGCGAGTGATTTGGGTCTGAGAATCAGTTTGTTAATGGTTTGATTTTTTTGTTGGTTAGAGCTGGTTTCAAAAAGGCTTTCAGCGGATTGATTCATTGATAACACGCACAGTTCACTGTCGATGACAATCACCGCAGTTGTTAAATGATTGAGCACAGTGGTGGGCAGCATTAAATATTCAACGTGTTAAGTTTGTAAGAGAGAGTTGTCATGATAAAGGCTACAACAGTAAAAAATTATGGTTTATTGTAAAAGCTTCAAACCATTTTCACTGAAAGTGTTCTATTATAGTAGAAGTATCGCAAAGGTCTCGTATCATATCTACTGAAAATTTAGGGCTAAATCATCAAAAATTAGCCGTTTGATGACCACATAGGACGCAATTCATATGCTAATATGCCAAATGACGCCAAACAACTATAGATTTTCTAACTTATTAACCTGCATGTTGATTCTGCTGGGTTTAGCTGGGGTTGTAAATAGCGTGAATGCTGAGGTTTATACCTGGGTTGATGAACAAGGCCTGCGTATTTATTCCGATAAACCCAATCCAACGGCTGAGATCGTCGAAGTAAAGTCGTTACCTACTTATCAAGCGCCAAAAACGGCACCTCAATCAAATGCAGAGGCTAAAGAAAAAGTTGAAATTACGTTCACGCAGTATGATGTTTTAGTGCTGAAAACACCTGAGCAAGATGAAATCATTCGAAGTAATCAGGGTAATATCACCGTCATTGCTACGGTTCATCCAGATTTGCAGGATGATCATCAATTGCAGTTGATGATGGACGGAAAGCCAGTCTTAGAAGCAGGAAAACAAACCGGTTGGCAGTTAAATAATGTGAATCGAGGGGAGCATCAGTTGCAGGTGTTGGTTTTAGATGAAGCCGGACAAACATTTCAAACCAGCGACTCGGTGACAGTGCATTTGAAACGACATTCGATTTTATTGCCAAACCCAAAGCTGAAACAGTAAACGCACTCATAACAAATGCGTTTACTGCGATAATAATGGCTGCTTATAGCGGGTAAATTTTCTTATGGTGGCAAATATTATAATAGCATTTAGTATTACAATTTTTACGTTTTGTTGTCTGAAATTTATATTTTCCAAGGCAAAGTGATGCGCAAGCTATCTTTGCATATGCCTTGTCCATGGGAGTTATGCAACTGCCGTAGCGCTTAGCTTGACTTAAAGCTGGCAGGCTAAGAGCTATGATAAACAACAGGATGATTTTTTTCATATAAAACTCCTCTAGTGAATGATTACTTATGGTTAAAAAATCTTCAGCAGATTAAATAATAATCAATGACTACGTTTTATTTCACAATGAAGGCAGTAACAACCCGCATTTGATTTATCGATGACAACAAACAAAATCGTTAGATGATTAAAGAATTTGGTCGGGACGGCAGGATTTGAACCTGCGACCCCTTGCACCCCATGCAAGTGCGCTACCAGGCTGCGCTACGCCCCGAGAATAACTGACTTTTTTCATTGACTTTTATTGCAACAGTTACATTTTTCAACTGCAGTTTTATCAAAAAGCCTTTGTTTTTAGAGCTGCTATTTTTTCTTTACTTTTCAAAACCTTAGGCTGATCCGACAGCTGGCCATTAGCAAAAGAGCAACCGACTCCATGATTTTCCCAATTATGATTTCAAGACTGACAGCAATTCTTCTAGCTCTCTTCGCAATTGTTTGAGCACGTCTAAGTATTGTGAATTATTGTCATTTTCATCTTCTGTTGACAGTTTTTGTCTAGCACCACCAATGGTATAACCTTGCTGATAGAGCAAGTGGCGAATTTCACGGATCATCAGCACATCTTGATGCTGATAATAACGGCGATTGCCGCGACGTTTCACCGGCTTCAAGTGAGGAAACTCTTGCTCCCAGTAGCGCAGAACATGTGGTTTGACCTGACACAACTCACTGACCTCACCAATGGTGAAGTACCGCTTAGCAGGAATAGGTGGTAATTCGCGATTATGGCTGGGTTCCAGCATGAGTCTCTACCCTCGATTTAAGTTTTTGTCCAGGACGAAAAGTCACGACTCGTCGTGGTAAAATGGGAATTTCTTCGCCCGTTTTTGGATTTCGGCCAGGGCGCTGACCTTTGTCACGTAATTCAAAATTGCCAAACCCCGAGAGTTTGACCATCTCATTCTGTTCAAGGCTATTGCGAATTTCTTCAAAAAATAGTTCGACGATTTCTTTGGCTTCGCGTTTGTTTAACCCGAGTTGTTCAAACAAATAATCAGCCATATCTGCTTTTGTTAGGGCACTCACTCACATTTTTCCTTCTACTTTATTTTGTCAATCTCAAATTATCCACTGCCAAATGGTATCACTCAGGGCGAAAACCGCACAAACTACATGTTTAAAACAGAACCAGTTTTTCACCTGATGCCATTTGTGCTGACGATATTACTTAGCGATTTTTTATGACCAAATGCCTTTGTTGGCAGGTTTTTTTCGATCAATTAACCGCGTAATTCCGCGTTGAACGTAGTTTTCAAGGATAACACAATATTATCCACAAGTTGTTTAATTTCTTCATCCTTCAAGGTGTGTTGATGTGACTGCAAGACCAAGCCAATCGCAATACTTTTTTCAGTATCAGCAATTTTTTCACCTTGATAAAGGTCAAATAAAACACAATTAGTGAGCAATGGTTTGCCTTGTTTTTTAATATGCTCAATGACCTGGCTCACTGGAATGTCGCGTGGCAGTGTCATTGCAATGTCTCGACGTACTACTGGATAAGGTGACAGTGGTTGAAGTTTGGGCAAGGTTGCTTTGTTAACATGATCTAAGGTTAATTCAAACAGGAAAATATTGTTTGGCAAATCTAGAGTTTGGCAAATTTTTGGATTCAGTTTACCAAGTGAGCCAAGTTGAATGTCGTCTAGCAAAATGGCAGCTGATTCGCTTGGGTGAAGTGCAGGATGTTGGGATGGAATCATCTGACATTCACCGATTCTTCCCATTGACTTGAGTAATTTTTCACAATCATTTTTGATATCGAAAAAATCAAGAGGTTGTTTTTGGTTTGCCCAGTTTTCAGGGTATTTTGACCCGACAATAACGCCTGCGAGTCGATTATCTTCGACAGTTTTTC
>JAUIKI010000059.1 GCA_030430875.1 Gammaproteobacteria bacterium
TTAATTCAGTGTTTGCGGGTGAAATTCCCAAGTACGCAGAATATCAATTTCATTCATGCTATTTTGCATTGCTTGATCAAAGGCGGCAAAAGGCGCTGCTTGGTATACAATTCTTACAGCTTGTTCATCCAGTATGCGACTTCCTGATGATTGTAATATTTTGATTTTCTTGACTTTTCCGCTGGAAAGAATAGTGACTAGCAGCTGCAATTGTCTATGTGTTTCAGGTTTTTTTAGCAGTTCTGAATGTTGATTACCCCAAGCTTCAATGTGTGAGATCCATGACTTTACATAAGCTGCTTCCAATGCGTGTCGGGTTGCTGATTGTTGCAGGTTTTGTGCGAGGTGTTGCACGTCGGTTTTTTGAGTGTTTTGTGGCTGAACAGCCAGGTTTTCTTCTTCCATATCAATCAGTTGATCATTTTTAAGTGATTGATTTAGCAAAAACGAGTTGCTTGAATTGCTTCTTTTGGAAGACGTTTCAGGCGCATTTTCAGCTAATTCACCTTGTTGAGCATGATTTGCCATAATGAGAGCTTCATTCATCTTATCTGCAGATGCTGTTGGGCTTTCTATTAATGCGACTTCTAGTGAAGTGATTGGTATTTCTTCGAATGGAGGGGGTGGAGATATTATTGAACTCACCATGATCAGAATCAGGTGTAGCCCTAAAGAAATTAGTAAGATAGGGTAAAAATTAGTTTTTGTATCCATGAATAAGTTTAGCATCCTGCAGTTTTGCTTATATGGTACTGTCGTATAGCTACTGAGCTTGGCAATTTGGCATCAAAAAAGTACTCGGAATGCTCTTTTATGGTCTACAGACGCCATTGTTCAAGTTTTTTGCCTTAATTTATTGGGTTGCGATTATGTATGCAGTAGTCCCTCTATGCATTCTAAAATAAGCATAGCAATATTTTCTCCTGTTGCTGAGCTGAGTTCTCGCACACAGGTTGGGCTAGTGATATTTATTTCAGTCAAATAGTCGCCAATGACGTCAATTCCAGCAAAAATAATACCTTTTTCTTTCAAAAATGGGCCGACAAGTGTGCAGATTTCTTGGTCTCGTGCTGATAATGGCTGAGTGTGTCCTTCACCACCTGCTGCTAGATTGCCTCGATGCTCTCCTGGTTTGGGTATGCGAGCCAATGCATAAGGAAATGGTGTGCCATTAATCATGAGGATTCGCTTATCACCTTGTTTAATTTCAGGAATGTAGCGTTGCGCCATGATGGGTTGGCTGCCGTTGTATGTTAATGATTCGATAATCACATGAATGTTTTTATCACCTTGTTTGACATAGAAAATTGATTGCCCACCCATGGCATTTAATGGCTTGAAGATAGTTTCACCATGTTCAATAACAAATTCTTCCAGTAAATTTTTTGCTGATGTGACCAATGTACTTGGAATTAGCTCTGGGAATAAACTCGCTGCAATTTTTTCATTATAATCTCGAAGGCTGGCGGGCTTGTTTGCAATCAAGCAACCTTGGTTTTCAGCTCTTTCCAAGATAAATGTTGCATAAAGATAGCTTTCAGTGATGGGTGGATCTTTACGCATTAAAATCACATCAAAGTTGCTAAGATTCTGGATCGTTTTTGGCGTGGAAAATTGGTAGTAATTATCAAGGTCATCTTGGAGTTGAAGTGTTGCTACAAATGCTTTGGGTTGATTCTTATCAAGGAAAAGGTCACCAAGCTCCATATAGCTGATTTCCCAATTTTTGTGCTGAGCTGCCATCAGAAGTGCTAATGTGCTGTCTTTTTTAGGATTTATAGAGTGAATTGGGTCCATAATGACCCCGAGTTTAATAGGCATAGTGAGTAGATTTGGCCTTGTTTTGTTGAATACTGCGATGTAGTTTAGAAGGTTTTTTTGGCAGATGCCATAGGAGATGTGCTCTATATGGTGTATTATCAGCAACTTCACAATTTGTTAGTGTTGACGTTAATTCAACACGTTGAGAGTATTAAATATGGCAAAGATTCTCATTGTAGATCATATGAAAGATGATGTGGCAGCAATCAAAGCAACATTGGAGTTACAAGGCCATGAGGTATTGGTTGCTGATAATGGTGCTGATTGCGTGACATTTGCTTCTTTCAAATCCCCTGATCTAATTTTAATGGATGAAAGTGTTCCTGGAATTAATGGCTACCAGGCAACTCGTCAATTGCAGAGGCGAGCAAAAACGTCACATATACCTGTTGTTATTATGAGCAATAAAAATCAACAAACTGAAAAATTGTGGAGCGAAGAGCAGGGTGCCGTGGATTTTCTAGTGAAGCCTTTCGGTAGTCAAGACTTGCTGAACTGTGTGACTGAAGCATTGGAAGGCCGTTTTGAAGCTGCTTCGTATTGAGTGAATTTATTATGATTACGTTTGATAGCCGGTTAGCCTGATGGAACCAAATCAATCCCCACCTTCTCCCAAAAGCTTTAGACGGCGTGGCATTTATCTATTGCCTAACCTTTTTACCACCGGAGCACTTTTTTTTGGGTTTTATGCCATAGTAGCTTCGATGAATGATCAGTTTTCTGCGGCTGCCATTGCCATTTTTGTGGCGATGATGTTGGATGGCCTGGATGGTCGAGTTGCGCGGTTTACTAACACTCAAAGTGAGTTTGGTGAGCAGTATGACAGCCTGTCAGATATTGTGGCTTTTGGTGTGGCGCCAGCCATTGTCGTATTTAATTGGGATTTAGACACGTTTGGTAAAATTGGCTGGGTAGCTACATTTATGTATGTGGCCGGAACAGCGCTGCGATTGGCACGATTTAATGTGCAGATCGATGTGGTCAGCAAGCACTATTTTATTGGGCTACCTTGCCCTTCAGCTGCGGCAGTTGTTGCTGGATTTATTTGGGTTGTTGATCGTTTTGCATTAATGAATCACTTTGTTGGAGTGTTTTCAGCAATATTAATTGCACTGCTTGGTCTGCTAATGGTGAGTAATTTTCCTTACTACAGCTTCAAAGTATTAGATGTAAAAGGTAAAGTGCCATTTTTTGTCATTTTGCTGATTGTTTTAGTTTTCACTATCATAGCAATACAGCCCGCAATTGTTTTGCTATCTATTTTTATGCTTTACGCACTTTCTGGTCCTGTGTTGTGGTTGTGGCGACTTTATAAAAAAAGCGCTAGAAAAAGCGCTAACGCCACTTAACAAATGGCCAGAAAATGATAGAATATCTCACTAATTTTGTAAAAAACTTTCTCTTCATTCCATGCCAAACTTGCCTCAAGATGTAAAAAGATCACCATGCTTTCATCTTAAAGGCACACTTGTCAGTTTTACTATTTTGGATTTATGCCATTTTGACAGCGAGCAATTTTCAACTCAGCTTGCTGACAAGGTGAAGCAAGCACCATTGTTTTTCAAGAATGCTCCTATCATTTTGAGCCTTGAGCGAGAAGAATGTCACCAAGTTGATTTGTTACATTTGGTTGAATTGTGCCGCGAATATGGATTGTCTCCGATTGGGATACGTGGTGGTAGCACTAACCAACAAATTCAAGCTGAAGAGCTGAGTTTGACCGTTTTGCCTGCAGATCAAGTGATCAATCTGAAAACGGCAGCAAGTGATATTGATTCAGCTGAGAAAAATAAAGAGCTCAATGTGCTTGAAGATAAACCGTTGAACACGCGTGTTGAGCCAGAGACCATTTTTCTGCCAGCAAAGGTTGTGACAACGCCAATTCGTTCAGGGCAAAAAGTTTATGCTCCTTGCACTGATTTAATCGTTTTAGCACCAGTGAGTCCAGGTGCTGAAGTGTTGGCTGATGGCAATATTCATGTCTATGCACCACTTCGAGGGAGAGCTTTGGCTGGTGTTTTGGGGGATGAAAATGCTAGAATTTTTACAACACATATGGAAGCTGAGTTGATTTCGATAGCTGGTTTTTATAAGACCAGTGAAGATATGCAAGAATTCTGGAAAAAATCAGTCAATGCAATGTTGGAAAATGAACGGTTGGTTATGCAGATAATCTGATGCCAGCGCATGTGAAAAATATTGATATAATGTATTGGTAACAAACAAACAGGTGGAATAAATTGGCAAAAATAATTGTAGTAACATCAGGAAAAGGTGGTGTTGGGAAAACAACATCAAGTGCGGCAATTGGAACGGGCTTAGCATTAAGAGGGCATCGCACAGCTATTGTTGATTTTGATGTCGGCTTGAGAAACCTTGATCTGATTATGGGTTGTGAGCGTCGTGTGGTTTATGATTTTGTTAATGTTATTAACGAAGAAGCCTCCCTAAAGCAAGCACTCATTCGTGATAAACGCACTGAAAATCTTTATATTTTGCCTGCCTCACAAACACGTGATAAAGATGCGTTATCCAAAGAAGGTGTTGAGCGAGTGTTGAATGAACTGGCTAACGATGGATTTGAGTATATCGTTTGTGATTCGCCAGCCGGTATTGAGCATGGCGCATTAATGGCGCTTTATTTTGCTGATGCTGCAATTATTGTGACAAATCCTGAGGTTTCCTCGGTGCGTGACTCTGATCGCATTTTGGGAATATTGCAAAGTAAGTCACGTCGAGCAGAAAAGGGAGAGCATGTTGACGAGTATTTGTTATTAACACGTTATAATCCCGCTCGAGTTAGTCGTGGAGAAATGTTGGGAGTTGAAGATGTCAAAGAAATTTTAGCAGTACCGCTTCTGGGCGTAATCCCCGAATCACAATCAGTCTTGAAAGCATCCAATGTTGGAGCGCCAGTGATTTTAGATCCGGAGTCTGATGCAGGGAGTGCTTATATGGATGCCGTGTCTCGTCTTTTAGGCGAAGAGAAAGCGCATCGATTTATTAATGAAGAGAAAAAAGGACTGTTAAAACGAATTTTTGGAGGAAAGAAACATGAGACTGTTTGATTATATTTTTAATCGACAAGAAAAAAATACAGCGTCTCAGGCAAAAGACCGATTGCAATTAGTGGTGGCGCATCAACGTTTTGCGCAAAACCAGCCTGACTATTTTCCGAAAATGCAGCGTGAAATTCTTGAAGTAATTCGTAAATATGTTGATATTGATGAAACAGAATTGAGCATGCAGCTTGATCAAAATGAAGATTGTTCAATTTTGGAATTAAATTTGCCGTTAACGGCTAAGAAAGTTCAGACTAATTCGCTCAAATCTAAAAATAATAAACCAAAAGCAGCTGCCAGAAAAAAAGTTAAAGAGTCTTAGGCAATAAATATTTTTAAAGTTTGATAATCAGAATGGGTATCCCAAACTAGGTTATGAATCATTTAGTCAGGCTAAGAAAGGGCCGTTGACTCTGTAGTGGTTTAGCTTTGGATATAGCTGAAGAAAAGTATTGAGGTTGAAACAAAACTAAGGTCTCAATCTATAAATATGTCCAATGAATTTGAAAGATACAAATAAAAGTTATGGAGAGATTTCTCTTTTAAATCACTGGCTGGTAGCCACTCTTGTTGCTGTATTGTTGACCCTTGGTTTTGTTTATGGTGCCTTGCCTAAAAGTGAAGCAAGAGAAAGCGTGATCAACTGGCATGCCAGTTTAGGACTTTTAGCAATACCTTTTATTGTTTGGCGAATAATATGGCGAGTTAAATCTGGTTTTCCTGGAGATCAAGAAAAAAGCAAGCTTGAAATATCCATTAAAAAAACAACGCACATTCTTCTTTTGATGGCTATAGGCTTGCAGATTATTACAGGACCTATGTATCTTTGGACTGAAGTCGAGCCATTACCGTTTTTTGGTTTATTCGAAATCCCATCCCCCTTTTCTGAAAAAATAGAATGGCTTCATGAGACAGTTGAAGCGCTTCATAAATATGTAGCAAACCCATTATTAATTATTCTGTTATCTCTGCATTTCTTAGCTGCGTTAAAAAATATCTTCTGGAATAAAAGAAAAACATTTGTTCAAAAATAATAACCTTATGAAACACACTGAACATCATTATTCGCATCGTATTGGTTGGCTGAGGGCTGCCGTCCTTGGTGCTAATGATGGTTTAGTCTCAACAGCGAGTCTTATTGTTGGCGTTGCCGCCGCAAACGCTGGAAGGCCTGAGATTGTGATTGCTGGAATTGCTGGTTTGGTAGCTGGTGCAATGTCCATGGCCGCGGGAGAATATGTCTCTGTTAGCTCTCAAGCAGATACAGAAAAAGCTGATTTGGAAAAAGAAAAATATGAATTAGGCAAAAATCCTGAATTTGAACTGAATGAACTAAAACTAAGCTTCGTAAAGCGCGGCGTATCTGAAAAAACAGCTTTAGACGTAGCCGAACAACTGACTGCTGATGATGCTTTAGGAGTCCATGCTCGTGAAGAACTTGGCATTACACACATTACAACAGCACGACCACTTCAAGCAGCCATAACCTCTGCAATTACGTTTGCCATAGGAGGAGCATTGCCTCTTATTTGTGCCTTACTTATCTCAGTAACACTTATTCCGTATGGCGTTAGTGTCTCAACCTTATTCTTTTTGGCATTACTGGGAGCAATTGGAGCAAACTTAGGTGGAGCAAACGTAATAAAAGGAATTGTTCGTGTTATGTTTTGGGGCGCTACAGCAATGGCTTTTACAGCCTTAATTGGTTATATTTTTGGCGTTTCTCTATCTTGAATATCGCCTTGTTAAAACCCATATTCCATATTTAATTTCCAGTTTATTTTTTTAGCAACACCAAGACAATATGATTCGGTTAAAAAGAAAATGCTTGTTTGGCTGTGCGAAATTGTCGGACATGGTTTTATCGGGCAAAGACCTCGTTTTGTTTAAATTTGTGTGGAGTGGGGTAGAACGTTTACAGTGCTATGATAGTTTTAGACCAGCATGTTCTCAAGTTGCAGTACAGATCAATATTTTTATATGATTTAATGCAATGGTCTTATTTTATGTTATATATGAAAAATGTTACTGTTGTTGGCTGTTAATATTCAAAAAATATAACTTCACAAGGAGAAATGATTAATTATGGAGTATGAAACATTAGTTGTGACTGAATATGAAAATATTGTGCTGATAGAATTAAATCGTCCAAACAAAGCCAATGCAATAAATCATGTGATGTGGACTGAATTAAAACAGGTTTTTGAATGGTTGGATGCAACTCATAAAATGCGGGTTGGTGTGCTTAGTGCAAAGGGTAAATATTTTACCTCAGGGATAGACCTTACCTTCTTAAATTCAATTAAAGTAGAAATCAGTCAAATAAGCGAAGGCTATAAGCAAGAGCACCTTAGAGGTATCATTTTTGAATTGCAAAGTGCAGTAAGTGCAATTGAGAAATGCCGAAAACCTGTGTTGGCTGCTGGTGATGGCGGCTTTGGTTGCGTGGGGTTGTACACCCACACCGCCACCACTTCCGTTGCCCCGCCGCGCACAACGTAGTAGCGGTCGTACATGGCCGCCGTCATGCAGGCATGGTTGGGCAGGACGCGCACGCGATCCCCGGGACGCAGCCCCGCTAATTCCGGCGCACCGGCACAATGCACCTCGCCGTGCGCCTGGTGAACGTCGGCCACCACGGCCTG
>JAUIKI010000060.1 GCA_030430875.1 Gammaproteobacteria bacterium
TCCGGCGATGGCGATACGCTTGTTTCGCAGAGTTTCTTGCTCTTCTTCTGAAAACCAACCGATGTTACGTGAAAAAGCTTGATTGTAATCAAAGTTCTGTTTAGGTTGTTTGCTCATGATTTCCTCACAATATGTCAAGATTATAGGGATACAGCAGTAATTGTCTATTGATAGATTTTTCAATAGTCTCATAAAGCTCGTGTATTTGAGGGTTGTTTTTAAAAGAAAGATCTTCATTTCTAAAATAATAAAGAGCTCTTTTTCCATAATGTTCAATTTCATCACTGCATTGTATGCAGCTAAACCCAAGTAAGTTAAATCTTGCTGCAAGCTGTGTTTCAAATACACCAAACGATTGAGGTTGGTTACATGCAGCAATAGTTGCAGTTAACCCAAGGTAAAGTCCTATACCAATAAAAGGAAAAAATCGCTTTTCATCTTCATCAAAGTTAGTCAATGGATTATTTTCTATGTTTCCTTCAGGGGCTTTTTCTTCACCTTTGCGACGTCTAAAGTTTTTTGGGATTGCCAGCCTTGAAATTTCACCGAAACTTCCTCTTTCCAATTTGCTTGGGTCAACAACATGTTTCCAAAGATATTTTGAATAAGCTATTTCAAAAGGAAGATTGCTTTCTGGCGCATGAGGGGGCGGAATGACAAGGCGCAGAGTTCCAGCATATTGATTGGTACGCCTATGTTTTAGTAATAGAGGAACTGAGTAATGATCAAATTCATCAACTTCCATCTTGTTTGAATCTTGCTGTAACCAGCCAAACTCTTCAGAATAGACTTGATATCTTAAGTGGTAAGATGTTTCTTTTAATGCTTTTGTGTTAGCCAAAATAATTTCAAAATACTGATTGAAATGATCCGCAAAAAGCATTTTTGACATACCTAATACCTTCCCGTACTTGGTTATTTCTTTTTTACCCTCACTTTTTAGCACGAAGGCAAAAGCTTCAATTCGAGTATGGTTGAGATATGTGAGATATGTGAGAATGATCAGATGAAATAGGGTGTTTTTCAGACAAGCGCAACTGAATGCTGACTAATTTGATAGGGGTGATTAGATGTTGTTATAAAACTGATGCCAAGATAGACAGAAAAAGCAAAAATAATCTAACGGGACAATACAATGCCGCAATTCTGATTGAATTTATGATCAAAATACAATAGGAGAAATATTCTAGATTTATTTAGTTTGGGAGCATGAAAAATGCTCATGCAGTACAAACTATTTAATTTTAGATTCTTTATACATAACATGTTTTCGAACAACAGGATCAAATTTCTTGATTTCCATTTTCTCAGCCATGGTCTTCTTGTTTTTTGTGGTTGTGTAGAAATGCCCAGTCCCAGCAGATGAGACCAATTTGATTTTATCTCGCATAACGATTGCCTCTAAAGAGAATTAAACTTTTTCACCACGCTTGCGTAAATCAGCAAGTACCTGGTCAATACCTAGTTTATCGATGATACGCATGCCTTTTGCAGAGATACGTAGCCTAACAAAGCGCTTTTCAGCTTCAACCCAAAACCGATGAAAGTGAAGATTTGGACCAAAACGTCTTCGTGTTCTATTGTTTGCGTGCGACACATTGTTGCCAGTGATAGGTCGCTTCCCAGTAATTTGACAGACTTTAGCCATAATTTAATACCATTTATCATGTTCCAAAAAGGGCTGTATTTATAGCAAAATAAACGTTAAAACGCAATCAACAATGTGACTGTTTTGTCGTTTATTTAGTTTTGTAGCTTTCTTTCAAGATAATGGATGCATATTTCGCCATCAATAAATTGACCATCCCGCATGATATCCCGATGTAGAGGCACATTAGTTCGAATACCTTCAATGACAATCTCATCGAGAACTTGGCGCATTTTAGCAAGAGCACTCTCTCTTGTGTCGCTGTGAGCAATGAGTTTGCCAATCAATGAGTCATAAAAAGGTGGGATTGAATAACCTGAATAAAGGTGAGAATCAATACGCACTCCTGGACCGCCTGGTGCATGAAAATAAGTCACTTTGCCAGGATAGGGTAAGAAACTAGCCGGATCTTCCGCGTTTACACGACATTCAATGGCATGCCCTGTTATTTTGACTGATTTTTGTGTTATCGAGAGTGTTTCACCGCTTGCAATTCGCAGTTGCTCTTTGATGATGTCAACCCCTGTCACCATCTCTGTCACTGGATGCTCAACTTGAATTCGGGTGTTCATTTCAATGAAATAGAATTGACCTTCCTCAAATAGGAACTCAAACGTTCCTGCGCCTCGGTAGCCAACTTTAAGGCATGCATCAACGCAAGATTTGGCAATGTTACGCCGCAAATCTGCTGGAATACCAGGAGCAGGTGCTTCTTCAATAATTTTTTGGTGTCGTCGCTGAACTGAGCAATCTCGATCGCCTAAATGAATGACGTTTCCGTGATTATCAGCGAGTACTTGAATTTCAATATGACGAGGGTTTTCTAGATATTTTTCTAAGTACACAGCGTCATTATCAAATGCAGATTTTGCCTCTGCTTTGGTTAGTGCAATTGAATTTAATAGCGTGGCTTCATTTTTAACAACATGCATGCCTCGGCCACCACCACCACCGGCGGCTTTTATTATGATTGGGTAACCGATATCTCGTGCTATTTTTAGAATTTTTTGCTTGTCTTTTGGAAGGACTCCATTAGAGCCTGGCACTACTGGAATGCCAATTTTTTTCATGGTTTTAATGGCTGAAATTTTATCCCCCATCAGTCGAATAATGTCGGGTGTTGGACCAATGAAAACAAAACCACTTTGCTCAACTTGTTCAGCAAAATCAGCATTTTCTGCAAGAAATCCGTATCCAGGATGAATGCCAGCCGCATCAGTTACTTCGGCTGCGCTGATGATAGCAGGAATATTTAAATAACTTTTCTGTGAGGGATTAGGTCCAATGCAGACAGATTCATCAGCAAGTCTGACATGCATCAAATCTCTATCTACTTGGGAGTGTACGGCGACGGTTTTAATGCCAAGTTCTTTGCAGGCGCGCAAAATTCTAAGGGCGATTTCTCCGCGATTTGCAATAACAACCTTATCTAACATGCGAATGAATTGAGTTAAATTAAATGATAGTGAATAGAGGCTGATCAAATTCCACAGGTTGAGCGTTTTCAACAAGAATGGCTTCGATGCGACCTGATTTATCCGCCTTAATTTGATTCATCATTTTCATCGCTTCAATGATGCATAATACATCTCCGGCCTTGACGGGTTGGCCAACATCGACGAATGATGGAGAGGATGGTGACGCAGCGCGGTAGAGTGTGCCCACCATTGGCGATTTAACAATATGTCCAGATGCTTGAGGTTTGTTAGATCCTTTTTCTTCAGCCACATTATGTGTGGGCGGTTTGACCAATTTAGCGTCACTATTGACGCTGATTTGCTGTGGAGCAGAAAGTGACGTAGCTGCATTAATTTGGTGACCTCGACTAACACGAACCAAATCCTCACCTTCGCGAATCTCAATCTCGTTAATTCCCGATTCTTCCAATAGCTCTATGAGTTTTTTTACTTTTCGAATATCCATTGTTAGCTCATTTTATTTGTTGGACGTTGTTTTAAGAAACGTAATGGCTGCATCAGCTGCCAGTTGATAACCCAAAGGGCCAAAACCACAAATGACGCCATGGGCAATATCTGACAGATAGGAGTGATGACGGAACGTTTCACGTGCAAATACATTAGACAGATGTAACTCAATAAATGGAATTTTAGTTGCGAGCAATGCATCACGAATTGCAACGCTTGTATGAGTAAATGCACCAGGATTAATAATGATGAACTTCACTGATTGATCCCAAGCAGTGTGGATGGCATCAACAATTAAATGTTCTCCGTTTGCTTGCATGCAGTTAGACACTAGGCCGGCTTTGGCTAAATGCGCTTTAGTAGATTGCTCAATTTCTATAAGTGTTGTTGAACCGTAAATTTCAGGCTCACGTTTGCCGAGTAAATTTAGATTGGGCCCATTGATTAGTAAAATGTCAGTCATTTTGATAATGAGTTGAAATCTGAGTTAATGCCTATTTTGGGATGATTTTCGTCGAATTGTCAAGGAAATGTGTTGAAAATCCAAAAAGTTACATCAATTTCTTAATTATTAGCATTGGATATAGCATCTAATTGCTTAAGATGTCGCTGGAATGTTTCTCGATTGAATTCGCCCTGGAGACTAAATTCTGGTAAATATTCATCATTTGCATCAAAAAATAGTACGCTAGGTGGCCCAAATAGATTGAATTTAGATAAAAATTTTCTGTTTTCAGGCGAATTTTGCGTCATGTCTAATTTGATTAAATTAAGTCGTTGCAACTGAGGTATGACGGTTGCATGTTGAAAGACTTCTTTTTCAATGATTTTGCAAGGGCGGCACCAGTCAGCATAAATATCGATCATCGTTAACTTTTTTGGTAATACAGCTAATGTTTGATCGAGCTCTTGCAAGCTATAAATTGTTTTGAATATTGGAGTTGATTGTGTGGTTTGTGATGAGAGAGTTTGGCTTGATATGCCTGAAAGTGGTCTAAATGGGTTAGTTTGCCCACTTGCTGCACCAATTAACAGTACAACCCAATAAGTTAGCAAAACAAACCCTATCGCTTTCCAAAATTGAGCAATCCCTTTTTTAGGAGAAAAATCAAGTGCTCCTAGGAAGGTTGCGGAGCCGATGCATAAGATTGCCCATAAAACGAGTGTGACAGACCCTGGTAAAATTCGCTCAAGTAAGTAGATTGCAATGCCGAGTAATAGCACGCCAAACGCTGCTTTAATGCCATGCATCCAAGGGCCTGCTTTAGGTAGCAGTTGTCCTTCAGTTGTACCAATGATTAACAAGGGGACCCCCATACCGAGACCGAGTGCAAGTAAGGCTGCTCCACCAACAATAGGATCACCTGTTGAACTGATATAAATCAATGCGCCACTTAATGGTGCTGAAATGCAAGGTGATACGACTAAGCTGGATAAGACTCCCATTAAAATCACACTGATGTAGTTGCCACCTTGTTGTTTTTGGTTGATACGATTGATTCTGTCATTCAACCAACCTGGTAACGCCAGATCATAAAATCCAAACATTGAGAGTGCTAGCAAAACAAAGATAGCAGCAGAAAAAATTAAAATGATTGGGTTTTGCATGTATGCCTGAATATTAAGTTTTGCGCCAAAATATCCCATGAGCGTGCCAATCAATGCATAAGTCAAGCTCATGCCAGCAACATAAGCAAGTGAGAGCAAGAAAGCATTGCTGCGTGATCGTTTTGCTTTTTGTCCAACAATAATGCTTGAAAGAATTGGGATCATTGGTAGTACGCAAGGTGTGAAGGTCAGACCAATACCCGCAATAAAAAATAAGAAGATAATTTTGATAAAACTATTACCTTGAAAGATACGTTTAAAGTTGTTTCCGATTGGCTCCGTAGGAGTGGCATCATTTGGCTCAGTGACGACGGTCGGTTCCACATTTTCAGGAGAAAATGTGATGCGTTTTTTTTGCGGTGGGTAGCAAAGACCAGCTTCAGCACAACCTTGAAACTGTAGCTCAAATTCTGTTGAGGATTTTAAAGCAGGCGTGTAATTTACATCAAAATGAATGTTGCCGTAATAGACCTCAACATTTCCAAACTCTGGGTCATCAACAATGACTCCTTTGGGTAAATTTGGTTTGAGAGTGATGGCTGCGTTGGTTGTCTCAATTGCAATGCGGTCTTTATAAAGATAGTAGCCAGGGGCAATTTCCCAATTGATAAGAATGCGTTGTTGTTTTTCATCGTGGTTAATTTGATAGGAAAACGCTGTCTCTACCGGTAAAAAATCATTATTTGATGCCGTTGGTATTGTTGAAAATGGATCATTGTTTTGAGAATTCGAGAGCTCAAAGGCATGAATTGGCGATTGCGTAAAGAAAACTACAAGCACGATAGCTAACGACGCTTTCAAATATTGGGTAATTTCGAGTGACATGGCTGTTTTTTTAATTGGATTTTCAGGTTGGACCATTCTTAAATGATTCGGTTTGGTCTGATTGTGAGAATTTTAGCGGTAAAATTAACGATTTAATACTTATTCAGCTGTTTTTCTACTGGGCTTGCGTTTGTGTTAATCAAATTTAGCAGAAATAGGATATTTGCTTGTGAGATTAGGAGCTTCGCTAACTAATTTTGGGACTAGATATCCTGGCAATAGAGAAAGTAGCTCTCCATAGAGTTTTCTTGCAGTGTCTTCATCAATGGCAAAATGAGCGGCGCCTTTCACCTTATCAAGCAGGTGTAAATAATAGGGCATGACATGATTCACAAACAATGCTTCGCTTAAGTTTGCGAGCGTTTCAGGGTGGTCATTAACGTTTTTTAGTAATACAGTTTGATTCAGCACAAGAATCTTTTGATCATGTAATTTCGCTAATCGTTGTCGCAATTGTGCATCAATTTCGTTAGGGTGGTTAATATGCAGAACTAGAATAGACTTGAAACTTGATTCAGCCAGAAGTTGTACAAATCGATCAGTAATGCGTTGTGGAATGACAACAGGCAGACGAGAATGAATTCTTAAGCGTTTGATTTGTGGTAATAGTGCAATGTTTTGTAACAGTTTAGTAAGATATTTATCATTTAAAATCAGCGGATCACCGCCACTTAGAATAATTTCATTAACCTGTGGTTGGTTTTTTAGGTAGTTAACAATCGTTTCCCATTTTTGATTTGAAATTTGATTGGAGTCATAAGGAAAGTGGCGACGAAAACAGTAGCGACAATGAATGGCGCAGGTCCCAGTTAGGGTTAACAAAATGCGATTGGCATATTTATGAATAATGCCTGGTAATTTGTTTGCAGCATTTTCATTGAGTGGGTCGAGAGTGAATCCAGGGCTGTCTTGATATTCAACCGCAAGTGGTAGAATTTGTTTGAGTAGCGGATCATGAATATCACCAAGCTTGATGCGTTTTAGGTAGGGCATGGGGACTTTGAGATGAAACGATTCTGTTTCGCTTGGCAAGAGGGCTTTTAGTTGAGTGATATCAAGTTGCAGTAACTCAGCCAATTGGTTTACATCGGTAATAGTGTTGCTCAAAAGTGTTTGCCATGATTGAGACTCCCAAGTTGAATCAGAAAGCGGTATCATAGACATATTTTTTTACGAGGAATAATTTATGGCAACCTATTCTACCAATGAATTTCGTTCAGGTCTCAAAGTAATGTTAGATGGTGATCCATGTAACATTTTAGAAAATGAATTTGTAAAACCTGGCAAAGGTCAGGCGTTTAGTCGAGTGAGGCTGCGTAATTTGAAAACAGGTCGTGTTTGGGAAAGGACCTTTAAATCAGGTGAGAGCATCGAAGCTGCAGATGTAACTGACAAGGATATGCAATATTTATACTCTGATGGTTCATTTTGGCATTTCATGGATCCATCAAGTTTTGAG
>JAUIKI010000061.1 GCA_030430875.1 Gammaproteobacteria bacterium
GAATATGATCATTCACAATCTCCGTATTAAACCGTTTGGCATGCTCTTCCATTCTAATCATCAAGTCTGGTCCTTGAAGCCCTTCCACATCGCCAGGCCAATTATCCACATCCGTTGTTGTCGTTAATTGTCCACCAAGCTCCATACCAGTAATTAATACAGGATTTAAATTAGCTCGTGCTGCATAAACTGCTGCAGTAAAACCTGCAGGACCTGAACCAAGAATAATAAGACGAGCATGTGTCGTTTGTGTCATTGCTATAATCCTTTTAAATAATGAAAAATAATATCTAAGACTGTTTTGGAGACAAATAAAGCGTATTCAAGATGAACTATAATAAGATAAAGAATCAAAAAGCGCAAAAGGACCCATAACGATGAAAATTGGTATTCCAAAAGAAACTAAAATACATGAAACACGTGTTGCCCTCACACCATCGGCGGTTGCTGAATTAATTCGAACTAAACACACTGTAAATATTGAAACAAAAGCAGGTCTTGCCAGTGGATTTTCTGATGATAGCTATCAAAATATTGGGGCAATTATTCAACCAGATGCTGCAGCTGTTTATGCGGCATCTGAGCTCATTGTGAAAGTCAAAGAACCACAACCTAATGAGTGGCAGCTATTACAAGCAAAACATACTCTATTTTGTTATTTGCATCTGGCAGCACTGCCTGAATTAACCCATGAATTGACTAGAATTGGACTCACTGCAATTGGCTTCGAAACACTTGAAGTAAACGAAAAATTACCTTTATTGGCGCCAATGAGTGACATTGCTGGAAAAATTGCAGTCCAACTGGGATCACATTTTCTATACTCAACCCATAAAGGTGGAAAAGGTCTGCTGCTGGGAGGAATCTCGGGCACTCATCGCGGCCATGTGGTCATCGTTGGCGCAGGAATAGCCGGTAGCAGTTCTGCAAAACTAGCAGCTCGAATGGGAGCACAAGTCACTGTGTTCGATCGAAAATCTGAAGCACTTGAGAGACTTACTGAAACATATTCAAATATTACTGGCCTTCATGCTAATCAATTTGACATGGCCAAGGCTATCAGCATCGCTGATTTGGTCATTGGTGCTGTACTCATTCCTGGCGCTACTGCACCAAAAATCATCACTAAAAGCATGGTCGAAGCTATGCAACCAGGCTCTGTCATTGTAGATATTTCCATTGATCAAGGTGGGTGTATTGAGACAATTCATCCCACTGATTATCAAAATCCGTCCTATCAGTATGCTGAAATCACCCATATTGCCGTCACAAACCTGCCTGCTGCTGTTCCACAAACAGCAACTCAGGCTCTTTCTTCCGCTATATTACCCTACATTTTCCATTTGATTCAGGAACCAAATCATCCTATAGTAGCAAAAGCGATCAATGTTCGCTCCGGTGAGATTATTCATCCAGCCGTAAAAGCGAGTATTGGACATTGAATCATCCTGTTTCATAGCAAAAAAATCTAATTTTATGATAGAAATCAGCACAAAAGCTCAAATATATCTCGCAGAATTGTTGGAAAAACAAGGAGTTAGTGGGATTGCAATTCGTGCATTCGTTTCTCAACCAGGAACGCCGCAAGCTGAGACATGTATTGTCTATTGCAAACCAGGTGAAGAAGAATTAACTGATAAAGTTGTTCAATATGAGCACATCAAAGCCTTCATCGACCAAGAAAGCCTCCCCTTTCTGGAAGACGCTACCATTGAGTATGTTTTGGATGATTTTGGTGGCCAGCTAACTATCAAAGCACCACATGCTAAAACACCCAAAATCAGCAATGATGGTCCACTCAATGAGCGTATTAACTACATCTTACAAACTGAAATTAATCCAGCACTAGCTGCACATGGTGGTATGATTACGTTAGTTGAGCTCACTGATGATAACATTGCAGTGTTGCAATTTGGAGGTGGCTGTCAAGGCTGCGGCATGGCTGATGTCACACTAAAGCAAGGCGTGGAAAAAACTCTATTTGAACGATTTCCTGAATTAACAGAAGTTCGCGATGTAACTGATCATAATAATCGCACCAATGCCTACTATTAAACATCAATTGGTCTTTTACATCACTGCAAAAGTCTTTTAGAATGCCTGACTAACCCTCATTTAGTGTCAGGATCAAGCCATGCAACGTTTGTCTAATCTATCCCAATATATCTTCATTTGTCTTCTTGTTGCTACAATTTCGAGTTGTGGCTTCCAACTACGAGGCACCCAAACTGAAAATGCACAACAACTCCCTCAGGCATTACAAACAATTTATCTCTCTGGTAATGATCAATTTGGATCATTTTTAAAAACGCTTCGCAAAGCATTTGAGTTACAAGGCACACATATAGAAAATCAATCATCTAATACACCTTATCAGCTAGACATTATCGATGAACGTTACACACGACGAACAATTAGTGTCACATCTGGCGCAAAAGTCGCTGAATATGAACTGCGGGTTGAAATTGAATATGCCTTAAAAGATCAAACGGGGCGAACTCTCATTGGTCCTGACCGAATTTTTAGTGAAAAAGTTTATCTTTTTAACAAAAACCTAGTTCTAGGAAAAAGCGAAGAAGAAACGATGATTCAACATGAGATGCAACAAGAACTTGCAAATCGTCTTATCAATCGTTTAAAAATTCAAATTAATGTGATTGATCGCGCTGAAAGCAATAGTGCGTCAGAAGCATCCAATGTGAGATCAAAGTGCTGTTAATGTGCTAACAGCCTGGTCTAATCAAATGCATCATGACATTCATATAGACATAAAATCTTCATGATTCAACCAAATTCTCAGCAAAACTCCCCTACCATAGCATCCACATATTGGATCAGCGGCTCTGAACCAATACTACTTAATTCAACCTGCGATAAAATACGTGATCAAGTGAAAGCTGCTGGATTTTCTGAGCGGTTAATTTTTTATGATGAACCTTCTATTGATTGGATGCAAGTGCAGTTTCACCTAGATAATTTGTCATTGTTTGCTGAAAAGAAACTCATTGAGATTCGATTAAAGACTGCAAAGATTGCAACAGCTGGTCTTGATGTCATTAAACAACACATGAATCAGTCTGCCAACGATCATTGCCATGTCATATTAATTATTTCACCAAAATTAGAACAAAAAACTCTGAAGACTAAATGGTTTTCTGCCCTGTCTAGAAACCTGAATCATATTGCAACTCGCACATTAACTCCCAGAGAATTTGTTCATTGGATCAAGCAACAATTTGAGATGGAAAACTACCAGGTCAATCATGCAACCTGTCAACAACTGGCAACACTGTTTGAAAATGATTTACTCAGCGCAAAACAGGCTATTGATATCATAAAACTACAGGCTTTAGACAAATCCATCACCACACAACACCTTAATTCAATAGGAAAACATGCTGTCAAAGGTTCTATTTTTGAACTTATTGATGCAGCACTTGCAGGCGATGCAGCAAAAAGTATAGCACTCCTACAAACATCACAGCAGGAAGGTAATGAACCTTTGCTCATCGTGAGTTTACTAGCACGTCAAATTCGTCAACTTCATCAGCTTTCTGAACTATGCACAAAACAATCCTTTCAATCTGCCGCAAGCAAACTGGGAATTTGGCAAAAACGTCAGTTCCCTGTAAAAAAAGCACTCCAACATTTATCTCAAAAAAAAATATTAAGTCTGCATCAACAACTCAATCAAATTGACCAAGGTGTTAAGGGCATGATTACGTTAAATGTGTGGGCTTCTCTAGAACGTGTTTTATTGCAACTGTCTGGCAAACTTTGACGACAACAAATCAAACAGACCTTAGACCTTTACAATGAAGGACAATGATCTTTTAAAACAACCGCCCCAAATACAAATAAAACGTATCTTCTCCACCTTCAGCTAGGCCATAGCCTAAATAAAATGGGCCGAGAAAAGTATCAAGCCCCAAAAAAATACTGCCTGCCAACACGCCTTCATCCAATAAAAACTCATCTCGCTCCTCACTGACTTGACCATATTCGAGTGATGCACCGAGATAGGCAGGTAACAATTGGATATCACTGATTTTTCGTGTGTAGCGTAATGCAAAAAAACCACGATGCTGTCCAGACAATGCTTCGCGACGATAGCCTGATAAATTTTGAAATCCACCCAATACAAAGCGTTCTTGAATAGGGGCATCACCTGAAACCGTTGAGTCCATTTTCAATGAAGCGATTAAAGTGTTTTTATTCCAACTGCGAGCAATCAAACCTGACGCACTAACTTGGTCAAACTCATTATCCGCACCTAAAAATATTTCACCGCTCGTCCATTGTAGTTGTGCATATTCACCCTGTCTTGGGAAATTAACATTATCTAATTTATCGTAAGTAAACTGTGCAAACCAATTTCCGGAATCAAATTTAAAATTTGGCAAGTCAGGATCACCTACAATTAAATTAATGCGGCCTCGAGCTCGCTCCACACCAAAACGAAATTCACCCCACATACCAAGCTCACGACCAAAATGCAAAGCAGCACTGCGTTTTTTTATACGATACTTTGCCAATTCAAATTCTTCAAAAAATAGCGGAATATTTTGAACCTGGTAACTTAATGATGGCGCAATAAAATAGCGCGACTGACGATCTAATGGCTGATACCAATCAACAGAAATTTTAGGGTCTTCACCAATAATAATATCTGTTAGCAATTCACCGTTCAGTGAATTAATTTGTGTGCGCTTATAACTCATGCCTAAATTATAATTCGCATCACCCGCAAAATTGTCTTCTAAGCTAATGCCAAATTGCAAATAATTTGGCCCCCAAGATTTCTCTTTTGCATAAATATGCAACCCAGTTTCACTGGATTTTTCTATGACATCGTAAGTAACTAATTGAAAAATATCGAGACTGTAAATGGATTCAATATCAGCTTCCAACTGCGCCAAATCAAGCGGCTCATTAAGAGGGGTTGATATCCGAGAGGCAATTAACTCATCAGCAATAGCAGATTGATTATCAATGGTTATAAAATGAATCACTGGTGACTCATTCATTGGCTTTATACGATTTTTTTGATAAACCAAATAGTCGCTTTTTGGCAGTTGATGCAGGGCTAATTTGCTGCGTAATGAACGCGCTGCAGCATAGCCTAAATCAATTGCTTCATTGGCTTTGTTAAAGTCAAAAGTAGTAATTAAACCTAATTCTGGAAGAATTAAAATATCAGTTTTTTTTAACGTTTTGAGTTGTTCCTCAGTGTTTCTTCGCGTTAATATCGATGTCAATTGGTCAGTAATTGATATAATCGACGTTAGTTTGTCACGATCAGTCAGCGGTGTACTAATGTCTACTGCTATAATAATATCTGCGCCTAGAGAACGCGCCACATCTATGGGCAAGTTATTACTAACACCACCATCAACAAGCAGCATTTCACCTTTTTCAACAGGTGCAATACCGCCAGGTATCGACATGCTAGCACGCATTGCCATCGCCAAACTTCCTTCTTGAATTACAACAGCACTACCCGTCACTAAATCAGTAGCAATCGCTCGATATGGAATGGGCAAGTGATCAAAATTATGGATATGTTCAGCAGTTGCTGTTAAGCGCTTTAATGCTTGTGTGAGCTTTTGACCCTGAATTAAACCTGTCGGTAATTTAATTTCACCTCTATCACTAAAACCTGGACTTGCATTAACTAGATGCTCGAAATCTTCTCGTTTGCGACGAAATGAATAATCACTTCTATCATAACGATCCACAAGCATATCAACCCAATCCGTCTCATTAATTGCTTGCTGAATTTCGGCAACCGAATAGCCTGACGCATATAACCCACCAACGATAGCACCCATACTTGTGCCAACGATATAATCAATCGGCACATTTTGTTCTTCCAATACTTGTAATATTCCAATGTGAGCAGCACCTCTGGCACCTCCTCCACTGAGAACTAGCCCAATCTTTGGACGATTATTTTCTGCGTGCTCAGCTGAAAATAATAAAGGGCTATTTATTAAACCAATAATCAGCCAAAAATAGGAAATTTTTCTCAACATCGTTGCTGTAATAAAGTTACTGTTGCATTCCATATAAAAACCACTACAAAAATAAGTGGCTTATTGAATTTTACTCACAGGAAAATTACTGAATAGTTTTTTAATGCCATCTGCAGTCCTAGCTTTCATACGTTTGCTCGATGCACGAAAGTCTATTAATTTTATAGCACTGCCATGCCAGACCAATTGCTTTGAATGACTTTCATACATCAAAACATTAATACTACCACTTTCATAGTAGATATACTGTGTTTGCGGACCTTCCCAGCCTTGATATTTTGGCCTCTCCCCTCGACTCCATGTCCACTTCGGACCATAGGCAACATTACCATCACCAGATACAACACGCGCATCATCCACATAGGCTGTTTTTGATTCATTCACATCAATTTCTTGAGATTTTTCAGTAAGATCCAATTGATAGTCAAGAACAAGATCTGCGGTTTTATTGGTTGTAAGTTGGTATCCAAGCAATTGCATCTCTTCCTCAATTGACAAGCGCAACGCTTGATCAATTTGTCGCATTTTTACATCGGCTATTTGACTGATTGCACTGGTTTTCCAGCGATACGTTTTAAACTGCTGAAAATTAATCTGTGTTTCATAATTTTGGCTAACTTCAACTGTTGAGCAACTGCTTAAAAACCAAATGCTTATGATACTTAGAACCAACCATCCTATTTTTTTCATCAGAATATTTCCTTTAAAAATGATATATCAGGTGTCACATTATTGTAAAGACAACCCATTAATTGATGTTAATCTAATGTTACCTAAACTTAAATTTGCAGCGACAAAGACTCGACAGATTGATTGTATTAGCCTTTATCCACAATAAGGATACCATGAGAGACAATATTGAGACAGCGGATGAACAAATAAAAAACGCCATCAAAATGATGGCGTTGCAAGGAAAAACAAGAGTTGAGAGATTTACTACTATTAGAAAATAAATTGTGCGCGTGTTGTGATCGCATCACCATCATCTTCCTCAGATACACCGAAAATATCATCGGTCTCTGTGTGAAGGTAATTCAATGATAACCGAACATTCTTGTTTGCATACCAATTCACACCTAGCGTATAGACGTCAAAGCCTGGATCAACCTTGCCATCTACATCCATATCAGCATATTCATAGCGTGCAACCAATTCCCATGCACCATATTCACCCTTAGGATTAATGCCTTTAAAAGCACCAGACTTTTTATCATAGGGACGCATCTCACCAGTGAGCGTATACGTTCCTTGAACATAAACGCTATGGAATTCAATATCGCTATCGCCATCATCATCTGCTTCCAGGTAAATATATTCACCTTGCACAGAGAAAGGCCCACGCACATAGGCAGCTTCTAGACCAAATTGATGCTGATCATCAGTAACTACCGTAGTCAGCTCCCCTTTAGATGCTGTATGCACAC
>JAUIKI010000062.1 GCA_030430875.1 Gammaproteobacteria bacterium
TGAAAAGAGGTAGCAATGAAAGCATTAGTTGCAGTAAAAAGAGTCGTTGATTATGAAGTAAAAGTTCGAGTTAAACCGGACAACTCTGGTATCGAATTGAATAATGTTAAAATGTCGATGAATCCGTTTTGTGAGATCGCCGTTGAAGAGGCGGTTCGACTGAAAGAAAAAAACATCATCTCTGAAATTATTGTCGTTTCAATGGGTGATAAAGAGTCCCAAAAGCAACTGCAAACAGCGCTTGCGTTGGGTGCAGATCGAGCAATTTTAGTAGAAAGCAGTGATGATTTGCAGCCATTGACAGTCGCAAAGCTATTGAAAGCTATTTATGATAAAGAACAGCCTGATTTAGTCATCATGGGCAAGCAATCAATTGACGGTGATAATAATCAAACCGGTCAAATGTTTGCAGCACTTGCTGGCCTGCCTCAAGGGACATTTGCCTCAAAAGTGGATGTTGCTGATGGAAAAGTTGATGTGACGCGTGAGATTGATGGCGGATTGCAGACCGTTTCATTGAACTTGCCGGCCTTGGTCACAACTGATTTGCGTTTGAATGAACCACGCTATGCTTCTTTGCCAAATATTATGAAAGCGAAACGCAAGCCCATGGAAACACTGGCTCCAGCGGATCTAGGTGTGAGTGGTAAAGAGCATTTCAAAACATTGAAGGTTGAATCACCGCCAGTCCGTGAAGCGGGTATCAAAGTTGAAAGTGTTGAAGAACTAGTCGATAAACTCAAAAATGAAGCGAAGGTGATTTGATGAGTATTTTAGTGATAGCAGAACATGATAATCAAAATTTAAAACCTGTTACGTTAAACACGGTTGCAGCTGCTGCTGCAATTGGTGGTGATATTGATGTATTAGTTGCTGGAAAAGGATGTCAGGCAGTGGCTGATGCAGCAAAACAAATTGCAGGTGTGAAAAAAGTATTGTTAGCAGACAATGATGCCTATGAGCATCAGTTAGCTGAAAATATCAGTTTAATTGTTGCTGAAGTTGGTAAGAATTATTCGCATATTTTAGCTCCAGCTACTACGAATGGTAAAAATTTCTTACCCAGAGTCGCTGCATTTTTAGATGTTGCACAGATTTCTGATGTCATTAAAGTTGAGAGTGAAAGTGTGTTTGCTCGACCGGTTTATGCAGGAAATGCCATTGCAACGGTTGAAAGTCTTGATGCCATTAAAGTGTTGACTGTTCGTGGTACGGCTTTTGATCCGGTAGCAGCCGAGGGTGGTTCAGCAGAAATAGAAGCATTATCTTCTGATCAAGATGCAGGGATTTCGCGTTTTGTAGGTGAAGAAATTGCAAAATCTGAACGACCTGAATTGACTGCAGCTCGTGTGATTATCTCTGGTGGTCGAGGTATGCAAAACGGTGAGAACTTTGCCATGTTGGAAAAAGTTGCAGATAAACTTGGTGCAGCGATGGGCGCATCACGTGCTGCAGTTGATGCAGGGTTTGTTCCAAATGATATGCAAGTTGGCCAAACAGGAAAAATTGTTGCACCTGAATTGTATATTGCTGTTGGTATCTCTGGTGCCATCCAACATTTGGCGGGCATGAAAGATAGTAAAGTAATTGTAGCTATCAACAAAGATGAAGAAGCACCTATTTTTCAAGTGGCAGATTATGGTTTAGTTGCGGATTTGTTTGATGCGATTCCTAAGTTAGAAGAATTACTATAATTAATGGCTATCAATGAGATAGCCATTAAGAAACTTAAACCTACTTTCCTGTTCTGTTATTGGTGCAAAAAGTAGGTTTTTTTGGGTCTATAATAAATACATTTTTATAGTTGCAGCTTTTGTATGTTTAGCTAACTCAAGGGGTAATCATTATGACTGACTCATTAGCGCCACTAAGACACAATGTAAAAATGCTAGGTAACATGCTGGGTGAGACCATGCGCGAGCATTTGGGTGATAATTTTTTGAATTCAATCGAAGAAATTCGCGGTCTTGCAAAATCAGCTCGATCATCGAGTGAAGACCAGCTTGATGATAAGCAAGAATTACTCTATATATTAAGCCAATTGTCTGATGATGAGTTGTTGCCTGTCGCAAGAGCCTTTACTCAATTTTTAAATTTAGCCAATATTTCTGAAGAATATCATCGGGTTCGCCGACATGTCGCAGGTGATGATGATATCAGCCAAACATTACCCATTGACTCACTTGATCAAATTTTTAATCGATTATTAAGCGAAAATATTAGCGCGAAACGTATTGGCGATGTGTTTGAATCTTTGAAAGTTGAGTTAGTGTTGACTGCACATCCTACTGAAGTCAGTCGACGTACCATGATTCAAAAGTATGATGCCATTTCTCATTGCCTAGCAGAGCTAGACCACACTGATTTAACTGACGTTGAGACAGCTAATGTCGAGCAAAAGCTGCAGCGTATTGTGACGCAAATTTGGCATACCGACGAGATCCGACAACAACGACCAACGCCTGTTGATGAAGCAAAATGGGGATTTGCAGTCATTGAAAATTCATTGTGGTATGCCGTACCAGAGTTTTATCGAAATCTCGATGCTAAGCTATTGTCAGCAACTGGCGATCGATTGCCGTTAACGTGTTCGCCGATTCAATTTGCATCTTGGATGGGTGGGGATCGTGATGGAAACCCAAATGTTACAGCAAAAGTAACTGAAGAAGTTTTGTTGCTAGGTCGTTGGATGGCGGCAGACCTTTATCTTCGGGATATTGATCATCTGCGTGCCGAGCTTTCAATGACAGATTGCAATGCAGCACTGAGAGAGCGTGTTGGTCAAGTCGCTGAACCTTATCGAGAGCTACTACGAGAACTTCGGGAAAAATTGCATGACACTTTGCGCTGGGCTGAAAATAAATTACACAATGTACCCGTATCTAAAATTAATCCAGGTCAATTAATTTTTAATAAATCAGAACTCTTTGAACCATTAAATTTATGTTATCAATCATTGATTGATTGTCAGCTCAAAAGCATCGCCAATGGTAGCTTATTAGACACCTTGAGACGATTAGCTTGTTTTGGAATGAATCTTACTCGACTTGATATTCGTCAAGAATCAGGCCGACATAAACAAGTGTTTGATGAGTTAACGCAGTATTACCAATTAGGGTCTTATCTTGAATGGGATGAAGCAAAACGACAGGAGTTTTTGTTAACAGAGTTGACAAATCAGCGTCCGTTATTCCCTAAGCAGTGGACAGTCTCTCCTGAATCACAAGAAATATTAGATACGTGTGCTGTGATTGCTAACGAAGATGCCGATATTTTAGGGTCATATATTATTTCCATGGCATCAAAGCCATCTGATATTTTAGCCGTTGCTTTATTGTTAAAAGAATCAGGTATTAAGCACGCGATGCCAATTGTGCCGTTGTTTGAAACCTTGTCTGATTTGGAAGGCTCGCTTGATACCATGACTGCCTTGTTTCAATTGCCTTGGTATATTGACTACATGCAAGGTTACCAACAAATCATGATTGGCTATTCTGATTCATCTAAAGATGCTGGTGCATTGGCTGCCGCTTGGGCGCAATATCGTGCACAAGAACAGTTGACGCAATTATGTGATGATAATCAAATTCATCTGACTTTATTTCATGGGCGAGGTGGTAGTGTGGGGCGAGGCGGTTGGCCTGCTAAAGATGCAATTTTGGCACAACCACCTGGTTCCGTGAAAGGTCGTATTCGCGTGACTGAACAAGGCGAAATGATACGATTTAAATTTGGTATTCCTGCATTGGCACAACGCAATCTTGAGTTGTATACCAGTGCAACGCTTGAAGCGACACTCTTGCCTCAAGCAAAACCAAAACAAGCTTGGCGTGAGTTATTAGATAAATTATCAGGTAGTGCAGTGACTGGCTATCGTGAAATTGTCAGAGACCATAAAGATTTTGTTACCTATTTTCGAGCGGTTACACCTGAACAGGAATTAGCAAAATTACCGTTAGGCAGTCGACCAGCAAAACGTAAAGCAACGGGTGGCATTGAAAGTTTACGCGCTATTCCATGGGTGTTTGCGTGGACGCAAATTCGATTGATGTTGCCAGCTTGGTTGGGTAGTGATGTAGCCTTAGCCAATGTGTTGGACGATAAAAAAGATTTAGAAGTTGTCCATGAGATGTTAAATGATTGGTTATTCTTTCGAACCTATATTGATATGCTAGAAATGGTGCTTGCTAAAGCAGATATTGGTATTGCTGCTTATTATGATAAGCAGTTGTTGGCAGATAGTAAATTGTCGCTAGGTGTCACGTTGCGAAAAAAATTGGCAGCGATTGTCAATGTTGTGAAAGAGCTAAAGTCACAAGACATTTTATTGGAAAAAAGTCCAATGATTCGTTATTCAATTGATGTACGTAATCCCTATATCGATCCTTTGCATTATCTGCAAGCTGAATTATTACGACGCAGTCGTTTGCAAAAAGAAGATTCAGCACAAAAGCAATCGGTTGATCAAGCATTGATGGTGACCATGGCAGGGATTGCAGCAGGTATGCGAAATACGGGGTAGAAGTATTAAGGTAATCAGCTAGCTTGTTAGCTAATATGAGGATTACGTTTAATTTTTTGAAAAAAAGAAAAAAGGTGAATGAAATGAACTTACTTAAATCAGTGATATTTGTGTCAATATTGTTTGCAAATTTTGTAATATCTTATACTGCAGCGCAAGATGCTAATTTACGTCACAACTTAGATCTTGACGCTACTAATGTTTATTACCCAGAAGAAAAGATAATTACTGCGGGGCAGCCTTCTGAAAATGACATTGCAATTCTAAAGCAAGCCGGAGTGACTGCTGTGATCAATATGCGAACAGAAGGTGAGTTTCAGGGCTTCGATGAAAAAGTTGCTGTTGAATCTAATGACATGAGCTATATCCATATCCCAGTTGCTGGTGCAGAAGGCATTACGAAAGAAAATGCACAAAAACTTGATGAGGCACTTGCTACACTTGATGGAAAAGTATTTATTCACTGTAGTAGTGGAAATCGAGTGGGCGGGCTGTTTGTACTGCGTGCTTTCTATCTTCAAGGCAAAAAAATCGATGAAGCAATGCGTATTGGTGAGGCTTCAGGGTTAACTCGTTTAAAACCATTCGTTGAAGCTAAAATAAAGCAGAAATAAGCATAAAATTTCAGATTTTGGTATTGATTTTTAGCGCAAAAGTCTCAGATTAATTATTTCCAACACTCGATGTTGAGTTCAATTTCTCTTTGTTCGGTTTGTATTTCACATCAGCAAAATTTTTAACAATAAATTCGTGATCAACCGTGATCCCACCAGCTGCTTTATCAATTTTTCTGCGCCAGAGTTCATTGCTGCGAAAATACTGACCATTTTTTTCACTGAAACGATGATTTTCTTCATAGACACTGTATGAATATTGCAAAAATTCAGAGCAGCGTAAATCACCATTGAGACATTTTTTATCTAGCCATAATTTTAATTGGAATGTTTGCCCTGTATTGTTTTTTAATTGCAAATCACGGTAGTTGTACATCACTGTTGCGCCACTTGCAAATGGTAAAATTCGACCTTGATCTGGAAACGGATCAAAGCTGTGATGATGCCGTTCAATGATATCAAGAGGTGAATGCAAAGCTAGCCAATAAATCAAATTGGATGATTGACAGATTCCACCGCCAATGCCAGGTCGAGCTTCACCTCTTGATAGTTCAATCCCGTGTTTGAAACCGCGTTTTTTTGTTGGCTTCCCGACAAGCTTGTGGAATGAGAAAATCTCGCCCGGTTGAATCAAAATGCCGTCCAGTTGATTGGTCACTATTTTCAAATTATCAATTTTATTATATTGCAATTGCATATTTACCGAATCAAGTTTTCGAACTAACACACTTTGGTGTTTCTTAATTCGATGAGGTAAGTCAGATTTCATGCATTTGTTAGCAAAGGGGTGTTTAGAAAATTGCCAGGTGAGGTGTCGCTCAAATCGACGAATAAAAATGATCAGTTTGAGTAACCAGGGGTGATAAGCTGATAGTGGTTTTTTAATCCAGCTGGGCCGATTTAACATGGCATGTGAAATAAATTATTCTAGAGGGTAGGTTGGGATAACTTATTCAGGTGAAAGTTCCGCTAATCATGTGCGGTTAAGGTTGTTTTTAATGGTATTTTTGTAAGAAAGAATATAGTTAAATAATTTCGACCATTTCAAAATCTTCTTTGCCAACACCGCAATCCGGGCACAGCCAATCATTAGGAATGTCTTCCCAGGCAGTGCCAGGTGCAATACCTTCCTCTGGAAATCCTTTACTTTCTTCGTAGATGAAACCACACACTGTACATTGCCATTTTCGCATAGTAATTATTAACCTGTTTTGAGTGTTTGATAGCCAAGATAAATGAGGCAGTAAGTCGAAGGAATTTTAGCAAATATTCAGCTATGTGCGGAAGGATTTTGTGTGAAATTATTAATTTCTTCTAAGGGTAGTAAATGTGTTGAAAACATGAGTGGTTGCGTTATAGTTTGCCAGATGGCAAACTTTTTTGATTATATTCGGCTCACACGACTTAACCGACCAGTTGGTGTTTTATTATTATTGTGGCCAACCCTTTGGGCGCTTTGGATTGCTGCTGAAGGTGTTCCCAATTCAAAAATTCTGTTTATCTTTATTGTTGGTACGATTTTGATGCGTTCAGCAGGGTGCGTCATTAATGATTTTGCAGATAGAGAGTTTGATAAACATGTCGAACGAACAAAAGATCGGCCATTAACTTCTGGTAGAATTCTACCTCACTATGCAATTATATTATGTTTAATCTTAAGCCTCATTGCGCTTATTTTGGTGATGATGACCAATGAGTTAACTATTTTTTTAGCAATTATCGGTGTGGTTTTGATGACTGCATACCCTTTTATGAAACGATTTACTGATTTTCCGCAAGTAGTTTTAGGGGCAGCGTTTGCTATGGCAATCCCCATGAGTTTTAGTGCACAATTAAACACAATTCCAGCCTATTCATGGTTGTTGTATGTAGCAGTTCTACTCTGGACTGTTGCTTATGACACAGAGTATGCAATGGTAGATCGTGAAGATGATTTAAAAATTGGTATTCGATCCACTGCCATTCGATTTGGTGAATATGATCGCTTGATGATTGGTTTTTTACACGTGATAATGCTGATAATTTTATTATCACTTGGCATGCATCTTAATTTATCTATTTGGTTTTATATGGGAATCATCATTGCAGTAGGGTTATTTGGTTATCAACAATATCTAATACAAGATCGATATAGAGAAAAGTGTTTCCAGGCATTTTTGAATAATCAGTGGGTGGGTGGCTTTATTTTTTTAGGCATATTCTTGCATTATTATTTACAACCAGGGATTTAATTGACCGGAGGATTTATGCGTCGAGTAATTTTTAATTTAAAGGGTGGAGTTGGAAAGTCTAGTATTACTTGCAACTTGGCTGCTATTAGCG